>JANLQT010000474.1:0-1835 GCA_031368035.1 Rhodobacterales bacterium
TTTGGATGGCGATGATCGCCTCTGCCTGATCGAGGCGGCGGCGCAAAGCGGCATTCTCACGATTGGCCTTGGCCAGGTCGGCTTGCAAAGGGTTCACCGCAGCCTTTTCCGGACCGCGCGGGCGGGGCTGCAATGCCCCCAAGGTGCCAGCTTCGCGCTGACCCCGCCAGTCGCTCAAGGCCGAGGAATACAAGCCCTCCCGACGAAGAATGGCCGAAATGCCGCCTGTATCGGTGGCACGGTCCGTTTCCGCCAGAATCTGCAGCTTGTATTTCGCCGTGAAGCTGCGCCGCTTCGGCAACGCGGTGAATTCCGGCGAAGCTGCCAAAGGCCTCGCAACAACACCGGCGGCGGACGCCGTCAAAGCAGGAATTTCAGGCGAGGACGCCAAAGGAGTGGGCAGACGTTCGGGCATAACCATCAGATCGTTCTCCCGCGCCCTCGAGTGTAAACTTCAGACAGTCGAATGTCTCACTCATGTTGGCACGGAGGGCCGCCTTCGCTGGTTCTGGTGAAGCTTACACTCAAGCCGTCCAGGCTCAGAGCATGCCCGGCACCACGGCAAGAGAGCAGGTCATGAAGCCAAAATCCCCAGAACGGCCGCCGATTTCCCTCAGAGTCTGATTCTGAAACTAAAGCAACGATTTCAGATACATGGCGTTTGATGTGCCGCGTAACTTTTGCTCGCCGCCAATCACGCAAACTCAACAAAAGCAGCTATTTGACCTGCCACTGTTGTCTGCTATCGTGGCATTTCGACTCTTGGGCTGGACGCAACACATTGATTCTCTGTGGTTAGTTTCGGATCAGACACTCAGGGGAATCGCGTTTGGGTCTGGGTGGTCGCGTTGAAGTTTTTCGACATGGGATTTCGGTATCGAACACGACGAGGCACGCCTTTTGTTCCCAATATGTTCTGGTATTTCATCCATGGATTTCCAAACGCGATAGCCCTGCGATTTCCCTACTTTGAACCCCGGGCAAGCCTTGGGCGCATAGTCGTTGTGCCCCGACACCTTCCGGATTGCCGTCCGCCCTTTGATCTCTGCGATCAACTGCATCACAGCCGCAGTCTGCGCGGCCATGAAGTTCTTTGCGAACAGATCGTCGGCTGACGCGCCATAGCCTCCGAGAAGGCAAATCCCGAGAGTGCCGCGATTGTGGCCCTCGACATGGGCGCCGATTTCGGTCTCGCGGCGTCCAGGGGCAACAGCCCCGTCCCGATCGATGACCCAGTGATAGCCAATGTCGCGCCAGCCGCGCTCCTGAACGTGCCAGCGCCGGATTTCAGCAACCTTTTCGGTGAGGGGGCGACCGGCCATCCAGTCCGGACGGGTGTCCGCGCAATGCAGGATGACTTCGGTGACAGGATAGCGGGCGGAGCCTTGATAGATCATGGGATGTCCTTTCATCGAGCAAGGGTCAGACGCAGGCGAAGAAGAGGAAGCCGACCAAGACAGCGACGCCCCAGAACAGTGCCTCGCGGCGGAGGTGGCGGAAGCGGTCAGCTTTGCGCATCGCCGTCCCCTTTCGCTTTTGTAGTCCGAGTCCTGATCAGGTCGATCAGCAGACCGGCGATGGAAATGCCGCCGAGGCCGACGATGAAGGAAGCGAGGCCGTTGCTGTCGCCGTTCGGGGCCAGATCACCGATAATCGGGCTGATCAGTGGATTGACGAAGGGCCCGACATAGAGGGCGCAGATCGAGCCCACGAGAAGGGAGGCGACGCCGTCCTGCCAGCGCTCGCGAAGGGTGACCCAGCGCACGATGCCGCCCGCAGCCCCGGCGAGGGCAGTTTTCGCCTGATCGGTCATGATCCATGACCAGAAGTCGTTC
>JANLQT010000479.1:0-13551 GCA_031368035.1 Rhodobacterales bacterium
GTTCATCCATCACCGCATTCTTGGCCTCGACCAGATACAGCATTTCCACTGGATGATCGGTTGGCGCGAATTCGGCGTCGGGCAAGGCATGGTTGCGCACCGCCTCGACCACGCCGATGCCGAAGGACAGGTTGATCAGCAGCCCGGTGCCCTTGGCCAGCGGAACCGCCACGCCGCGAAACGCCACCATGGGCGTCGCGCGCCGCAGGTTCAGATGCAGCCGCTGTCCGGCTTCGGCATAAAGTCCAGCCATATCCTCGACCCCGGCCGGGCGGCGCAGCTCAAAGGCGGAAAAGAACCCCGTGCCGCGCAGCCGCAGGCCCGGCGCCAGTTTTCGCAAGGTGGGGCCAAGGCCGGTGATCTTGCCAGTCGCGTCCAGCGTCAGATGCAACGGCATCAGCACGTCCATGGCTCGGCTGGCCAGCCGGACGCCGGTGTTCAGGGCCATCGGCATCAGGCAGCCCCCCGCGCCAGTTCAAACCGCCGCCCGGCCGTCCAGGCGCGGTCAAGGATGCGAATCGAAATGATCTCCCACCCCGCATCGCTTCCCAGATGGTCAAGATAGACCAGCGCGCCGTAGTCATCCGCCATGGCGCGCAAAAGCCCCAGCGCCACATGCCCCATGCCCGGCATCGGCGATCTTGCCCGCAAGATCGCCGTGCCATCGGGCCCCTCTTCCAGCCGCAGGTCGGGAAGATCAAGGTCCGGCACCGCCAACCGCCCGCGTTCCGGCAAATCTTCCAGCGAGTTCAGGAAATCGCCAAAGGTCACCCCGCCAAAGCGCAACAGCCGGCGCACCGCTTCGACATTGCGGTGGCTGACCAGATAGGTGCCCAGATCCTCCAGAATGGACTCTCGGGGGCGGTCCAGCACCTGACACGCGGCGACAATGACGCGTTCGGTCACATCGGCCTCATAGGACAGCATCGCTTCGAACCCGGAGAACCCCAGGCGCGCGCGCTGTGCCACCGCCTCCCATTGGCCCGGGCCATAGGTATCCCGCAGGAAACACTGGATGGAACGGTTGATCAGCCCATGCATCGGCAAGTCTCTCGGTATCGGTGTCCTCGCACAGTGTAACGGTCAGGTCTTAACAAAACATCGAAAATCGCCCCGTCCGGCGATTACGGTTTCAGGCTGATCGCCCCGCCGACCGGCATCGCAAGTTCGTTTCGCGTCACCGGACGTAAGGCAGGCAACGCCTGCTGCAATTCGGCGATCAGATGGGCGCCGTCCTCGTAATTGGCCAGATCGCCCGTGCCGCTGTCCACGTCCAGCATCCGCAAGGCGCCGGCCTCCATGGCAAGGCCGGTATAGGTAAGATATCCGCCCTCGCTGTTCAGGATCAGCAACCCCTCGGGTCCGGGCCGGTCCGGCAGGAAGTCCGCCACCACCAGAACACAGCCCGGCCCGCCCAAGTCCAGCGCCACACCACAAGCTTGCATCCAGTTTTGCAGATCGCTGACCTCGGCGAGCGCCAGAATCTGATCGCGAAATCCCGCCTCAGCGGCGGGCTGCACGGGCAAAGCGGCTTGCAACCCCGTCCGCAGAGCTGCGAGATCCTCCGGCGGGGTCTGCGGCGATGTCACGCCAGGCTCTGCCAGCGCCCGGGCGAGCGCGGGGTCGGTCTTGGACCTTTCGGCAAGCTCGGCCAGCGCCGCCGATCCGGCGCGGCCCCATTGGCCGATGGCATGAAGGTCCAGGGCTTCCGGTTTCGTCCGCCCCTCCAGCGGTCGCGCCATCTGGCTGGCGGTGGAAATCCGTTCGGGGTTCAGCGCCGGGGTCAGCCACAGCGCCGCCAGCACCATCAGGGCAACCGCCATCCAGACATTGGCCTGCCGGATGCGTGCCATCCAGCCGCGTCCGCGCAACACGGCGACAAGGTAGGTCACGCCATACCCCAGCGCCAAAGCCGCGACACTGGCAGCGAACAGCCGGTCCGGTGTCCAGCCATGCGCCGCCACCCGTTGCCAGACCGCCAAGGCGGCAAGGGCTGCCGGCATGACCAGCAGCACCGCCAGCGCTTGCGTGGCGCGCAGAAGGAACGGGTTCGCTGTCGCCTCGGCATCGGACTGGTCTACCGCCGAGGTCACCAGCGTTGCCGCCACCCCGGCCATCAACAGCAGGATCGCCCCCATCGACAGACCGCCCAGTGCGGCACCGATGCCCTTGCTGGCCACCGCCACCAGAAACACCACGATCACCACCAGCACCACCGGCAGCAAAAGCCGCAGCAGCCGCAGCACCAGATAGGCCGAAACGAGGTCCGACAGTTCCAGCGCCACCGCCATGGCCAGACCGAAGGCGGTGCCGGTGATCAGCCAGATCGCGGGCGGCATCAGGATCAGGCGCTCGATGACGTCAATGCCGACGAGGCTCAGCAGGGCATGCGACAGGTAGATCACCGCCCACAGGATCGCGACAAAGACCCAAGCCACGGTCGAGCGCATCACGATGCCCCAGGCCGCGCTGAACAGCGCCGGATAGTCGCGCCAGCCAAGCCCGTCCTCGGCCAGAATGAACGGCAGGGGGATCAGCACCAGCACCAGCACCGAGACGATGACCAGCGGCGAGCCGACAAGGCCGTCTATGCTGTCGAACCGGAACGAGGCCCAAAGCACCAGCCCGGCCACGACCAGCGCCTGCCCAAGGGCGCGGGGCACAGCCCTTGGCAGTTCCATCGGGCCGGTCAGCGCCAGAAGCGCGGTGAAGAAGGTGCCGGTAAAGACCAAAGCGGTCACGGCGGCGGTCTGGCCGATCACCCCTTCAGCCGCGACGCGGACCAGAAGATAAAGGCTTGCCCCCGCCAGGGCGCCCACGATTGCCAGGATCAGCCTTTGTCTCGGCATCCACGCGCCTTTCGTTTTGCACGAGCCTAGACTGCCGCTCTGGCCGTGACCAGAGGCCCTGCGAGCGCGGCTCTGGGTGTGAAATCGTCGAATTTCACGCGTGAAATTTGCGATAGCGCGTTGATATTGAAGCGTTTCTGTTTTTTCGTTCAGGAAGCGTTAACCATGAATGGGCGCACAGCGCTGCGGTTCGGGTAGGATGGGTGATTCACCCATCACTTAACCAACGTTGGCCACAAGATGGGCTCATCACCCATCCTACCAAATCGTTAATTTGGAATCGCAACCCCTTGATTTCATTGGCAAAAAAAACTTGTCCACGCGTGGACACTCTTCAAAAATCCGTCGGCGCGCCGCCTTCCTGTTTGCGGCGGGCGACAAATCGGCGGAGTTCCTCTTGATCGTCGCCGTTCATCGGCGGGGCCTCGAATTCGACGAGGATCTGCTTGTAAATCTTGTGCGCCCGCTCGGCGGTCCATTGGGCGCCATCGATGCTCCACGCCTCGTAGTTTCGCCAATCGGACACCATCGGGGCGTAGAACGCGGTCGAATAGCGCGACTGGGTATGCGCGGCGCCGAAATAGTGGCCGCCAGCGCCGACCTCGCGGATGGCATCAAGCGCGATGTCATCCTCGGTGGTGGCCCAGGTGGCTTCCTCGAAATAGCGCTGGATCATTTGCAGCACTTCGCAGTCCATGATGAACTTCTCAGGCGAGGCGATCAGCCCGCCCTCCAGCCAACCCGCCGCGTGATAGACCATGTTGGTGCGGCTTTGCACGGCGGCCCAGAGCGAATTGGACGTCTCCCACATCGCCTGCCCGTCCGGCACGTTGGCGGCGCAGACTCCGGACGAGCGCAGCGGCACGCCGTAAAAGCGCACCAGTTGCCCGGTCATTTGCGTGGCGCGCATGTCTTCCGGGGTGCCAAACGCGGGGGCGCCGGATTTCATGTCAACGTTGGAGGTGAAGGTGCCGATGGCCACCGGGCAGCCGGGGGCGATGTATTGCAGCAGGGCCAATGCGGCCAGCGCCTCGGCCAGCGACAGGGTGACAGCGCCGGCCATCGTCACCGGGGCCATGGCCCCGGCCAGCGTGAAGGGCGTGATCACCACCGGTTGGCCGCGCTTGGCCAGACGCATGGCGCCGTCCAGCATCGGGTAGTCGTGCTTCAGCGGCGAGACCGAGTTGATGTTGGTGTACATGCGCGGCTTGGCCTGGAATTCCTCTTCCGACAGCCCGCCCGCGATCTTCACCATCTCCATCACATCCTCGACCCGTTCGGTGCCGAGGGAATAGGCATGGACCACCTTGTCGGTCAGCGTCAGCTTTTCATACAGGCAGTCGAGGTGGCGGACCGAAGGGTGGATGTCGATGGGTTCAACTGGATAGCCGCCCGCGACATGGATGCAGTTGAAATACTGTGTCAGCTTGATGAATTCCTGAAAGCTTTCAAAGGTGCCGGAACGTTTACCGCGCTCCATATCCCAGGAGTTTGGCGGCGACGAGACGTTCACGAACAGCATGTGCTTGCCGCCCATGATTAACTCGCGATCCGGGTTGCGCGGGGTCATCGTGAAGGTTTCCGGCGCGCGGGCGACCATTTCCATGACGAAATCTTCGTCCATACGGACGTTGGTGCCGTTCACGATGCAGCCTGCGGCCTTCAGATAGGCCACGGCATCGGGATTGAGAAACTCGATGCCGATGTCGCGCAGGATGCGCATGGCGCCCCGATGGATCGCCTGCACGCCGTCGGCGTCGAGCGGTTCCGTGGGCCGGTCCGGGTTCACCGGGATGCGCCAGGGCATCTGGTCGATGACCGAAGAACCAGCGCGGATCTTGTTGCCCGCCCGCCCGCCTGCGCGCTTCTTGCGCACGGTATCGTCGCTCATTCCGCGCCCTCCGGTTGTCTTGGGCCAAGAATGACGGAAAGCCCGGCACGGCGCTTGCCATGTTTGCGACGAAAAGCGTCGGTTTCAGGTGATGCCGTCGATCCAGACGCCAAGACCTGCGATGCTGGGCAGCACCACATCGGCATGAGGGGCCAGGGCTTCCGCTTTGGCGATGCCGGTCAGCACCGCCACCGCCTTCATTCCGGCGGCGCGGCCGGCGTGCAGATCATGCGTGCTGTCGCCGACCATGGCAACCTCGGTCGGGTTCAGCCCGTGCGACTTGGCAAAGGCGATGAGTTGACCGGGTTCGGGTTTGCCGCCCCAGCCCGAATCGCAGCCGGCGATGAAATCGAACAGGTCCAGCACCCCGGCCTGTTCCAGATGCACCCGCGCCGGGGCTTCGGTGTCGTTGGTGGCAAGGCCCAGCACGAGGCCGCGCCGTTTCAGCCCGCCCAGCACGCGCGGCAAATCCACCGCCGGGATCATCGGGATTTGGACCGCCAGATCGTTCAGCAGCCGGTCCAGCGTGGCCAGATCGGACCCCGGCAGGGCCTGATGAACCAAGGCAACTACCTCGGGCGTGGTGCAGGCGATCACCGGGCTGGTCGGGGCAAAATCGCCCGTGTCCGGGTCAAAACCCAGCACCGCTGCCAGCCGGTCCCGGGTCTCCGGATCGGGCGCCAGACGGGCGAGCACCGCCCGGCACCACGCCCCCCAGCTTTTCCGAAAGTCGAACAATGTCCCGTCCTTGTCGAAGATCACGGCGCGGATCATCGCACTCTCCTGCTGGTTGTGGTGGGGGTCGGGACCGATTCCAAGTGCCGTAACGTCACGTCCAATGCCACTGCGCGCCGCCCGGCAAGGCGGCCCGCGCCCGCATCGGCGCGTCATTGGGCAGCCCCTCGGCCTGGCAAAATCCGATCACCAAAGCGTCAGAAGTCAGCAAATGGTCCAGAATCGCCCCCAGAAACGCCGGATCGGCGGCCTGAGTGGCCAGATCGGACGGCGACGCGCCGGTCTCGGCCAGGAAGGCCCCCAGCCGATCACGGTCCTCCGCCAGCCAGCCGAGCGCCCTCAAAGCCAGGGTTTCAGCGGATTCTTGCCCAGACATGGCCCGTCCTTCCGATTGTTTCGCAAATTCACTCTGATTGAAACCAATTGATCAAGCGTTCAGAAAGGATTTCTTAACCACTTGGAAAGAACATTGCACAAACGCCTTTAGCAAAGTGAGCGGGATTTCCCGATGATCGGCAAAATTCTCATCGTGGATGATGTGTCGACGAATCGCATCGTCTTCAAGGTGAAGCTCACTGCGGCGGGCTATCAGGTGCTGATGGCGTCCGATGGGCTGGGCTGCCTTGCCACGGCGCGGGCCGAAAAGCCCGATCTGATCCTGCTGGACAGCGATATGCCGGATCGCCCGGTCGTCTCGGTGCTGCAGGATTTGCGCACCGATCCGCGCACGCGGCGGGTTCCGGTGGTGGTGTTCACCTCGGACAACGACCCCGAGCGGCGCTTGCAGGCGCTGCGGGCGGGGGCGGATGATGTGCTGATGCGGCCGATTGATGACCAGACCCTGCTGGCGCGGCTGCGCAACCTGCTGCGCGCGCAGGGCGAGACGGAGCTGGCCGGGCTGGCCGAAGAGCCGACGGTCTTTGACGGGCCGGGGCTGATCGCGATGGTCTCGAACCGGCCGGAACGCGCGTTGCGCATGAAAACCGAAATGAAGCCGGTCAGCCGCGACCGGATCGTGCATGTGGGCGAAGGCGCGGTGTTTGGCACCGGCGCTGACGGGGCGCTGCGCCCGGATGTCTATCTGATCGAGGCGGATCTGCATGGGCCGGGGTCGGGGCTGCGGCTGATGTCGGAAATCCTCAGCCGGCCCGATTCGCGCCATGCCGCCTGCCTGATCCTGTATGACCGCATCCCGCTGTTTGGCGCGGCCATGGCCTATGACCTTGGCGCGCATGATCTGGCCGATGCGCAGGTGCCGCCGGCGGAGCTGGCGCTGCGGCTGGCGCGGCTGGTGCGGCTGAAGCGCGAGGGGGATGCGGTGCGCGGCGCGGTGCAGGACGGGCTGCGCCTGTCGGTCCGCGACCACCTGACGGGCCTGCACAACCGCCGCTATGCGATGGCGCAGTTGCAGACCCTGGCGCGGCAGGCCGATCTGCGGCAATTGCCCTTTGTCGTCATGCTGGTGGACCTGGACCGGTTCAAATCGGTGAACGACCGCTTTGGCCATGCCGCGGGCGATGCCGTGCTGGTCGAAGTGGCGCGGCGGCTGACGGAAAGTCTGAGGGCCGAGGATATGGTGGCACGGGTCGGCGGCGAGGAGTTTCTGATCGCCCTGCCCGGCGCCGGGATCGAGGATGCGCGCCTGGTTGCGGCGCGTCTGTGCGAGGCGGTGCGCGATGTGCCGGTCGCCCTGCCTTCGGGCATGGGGATCAACGTCACGGCGTCGATTGGCGTGACGCTGGTGCCTGCCGGAGAGCCGGTGCAGGATCAGGAAATGCTGCAACAGGTGATCGACCGCGCCGACCGGGCGTTGCTGACGGCCAAGTCCAGCGGGCGCAATCAAGTGACCTTCGGGCGAAGCGCGGCCTGACCGGGGCGGGTGTGAAATCGCAAGATTTCACGCGTGAAATCTTTGATAACCCATTGTTTTTGTTTTGCTTTCAAAATCTTGTCAGGACTCTGTTAACCACGAATCCCTGCCTTTTGCCCCGCATGCGCTGCCAGAGTGTCCGGCTTTGGCGTGGGGGCGCGGCGTGGCTTTGGCGGTGCCTGCCCCTTGCGTTCATCATGCCCTTGCAGCCGTTGGCCGCGCGGCACGCACGAAGAATGCCTGCTAGGGCATGATGAGGCCGGATGGAAACCAAGGGGCGCCACGACGACCGCGCGCGCCAAACCGATTTCTTCGAAGAAATCGGCACGAAGCCTTCAAAGGCTTGGGTTCGGAGTTTTTGAAAACTCCGTGGCGCCGCTGCGGGCAGGCGCGGCGATTGTTTGAAGGCGCATCATGCGTTTGGGCATGATGCGCTGCGGGATCGGCCCGGCGCCCCGCGATCAGTCGGCGCCGCCCGGTCCCTGGCGCAGGCTTTGTTCCAGCCGGGCGGCAAAGGCCAGACGGTCGGCCGGCGACAGGGCCTTGATGAATTCCTCGATCAGGCCGCGTCCCAGACCCATGCGCTGGGTGATGTGATCTTCCATCGTGCCAAGCGCGGCATCCAGCGCGGCCGGATCGAACGGGTCGGCCCGCAGGACGGACAGAACCGCCACCGAGTCGGCCATCATGTTTTTCCGTTCGGACCGGAAATCGGGCATCTTCGCCATGAACTGCGCGCGCAGGGCGTCGCGGTCTTCGGGTCGCAGCGCGTCGGTGAACGGGCCAAATCCGATGGCGCGCACCATGTCGCCGGGGCCGCGGCCCATGCCGTGAAAGGCATTGCCAAGGCCAAGCCCCACCACGCCAAGGTTCAGCGCGACCGACACGGCCAGCGCGATCTGCAGGCGGCGCGATGTGACCTGAAGCGGCGGCGCGGGCGGTGAAGGGGGAGGCGGCGACACGGGTGCCGGTGAAACGGGCGGCGTATGGGGGGAAATGGGGTCGCTCATTGGGTGGACTCCGTCCAGAGGCTGTCGCTGCCCGACATCAGATCCAGGCTTTCCAGCGGGCTGTCGGCGGAAAGCCCGGTCAGATTGCTGACCAGCGCAGGTTGGGCCACGCCAATGTAAAGCCCGGTCACCGTCGCCAGCATCATCGCGGCCAGCGCGCCGCGTCCGCCAAAGACATCCGCGAGCGCCCCGATCACGCTGCCCGGGCCAAACGTCCGGGCACGCGGCGCAGGCGCAGGCGCAGCGCGCGGCAGGTTGGGCATCGGCATCGGGGGCTGCGCCTGCTGCGCATCCGCCATCAGCCTTGCCATGAAATCCGCATCCGGCCGCGCGGGCGCCATCGCAGCAGCCTCGGCCAGCAGAACGTCGGGGTCAAAGGCGCGCATCGGGTCCATATCGTCGCTCGTTTCCATTCTAGTCCTCCGCCTCGCCGGAATAGCCAAGGGCGGCCTGCTGGCCACTGAGGGCTGCTGTCAAAGCGCGCTTGCCACGCGCGGTCAGGCTTTCCACCGCCTCGACCCCGATCTCCAGGATCGCGGCAATCTCGGGGTTGGCCAGCCCTTCGATATGGCGCAGCACCACGGCCTGGCGCTGGCGGTCCGGCAGTTCGGCCAGCGCCGCGGTCAGCGCCGCCATCCGCTGATCCTGCATCATCCGCACTTCCACCCCCGGCCCCAAGGCGGCCAGATCGGGCGCATCGTCCAGTGTCGCGGTCGGGCGGCGCTTTTGCGCGCGCTTGCGGTCAAGGCACAGGTTCGACACCACCCGGTACAGCCAGGTCGAAACCTGCGCTTCGCCCGGCCGCCAGTCGGGGGCCATGCGCCACAGCCGCAGCATGGCTTCCTGCACCACATCCTCGGCCTCGGCCCGGTCGCCACGCAGGCGGCCTGAATAACCCAGCGCCCGCGGCACCAGCCGCAGGGTCAAACTGCGCGCCGCCTCGGCATCGCCATTGGCATACATCACCAACAGCGTGTCATCCGAGACGCCTGACAGGGTGTCCTTCGGCATCAGCATTTCCGAGGCTTAGCGGCAGATGTGCCGCGCGGCAACCGCGCCGGGCCCAAGGCAGGGGCCCGGCGCGCGGGCGTCAGTTACCCGAAGGCGCGGGTGCCGCCGGGGCGGGCTGCTGCGGCGCACCGTCTTCCATCATGCCGCCGTTCATCATGCCGCCTTGCCGGGCGGGCGGGGTCAACTCGTCCTGGGTCACCGCGCCGTCGCCATTGCGGTCAAGCCGCTGGAAATCCGCCCCCGCCAGCGGACGGGCGATCAGTTCGGACGCCGACAGAAGCCCGTCGGCATCGGTATCCAGCCGCGTGACCATGGCCTTGACCCGGTCCTCGATGCGCAGTTTGACCTGCGAGAGTTCAAAGGCGGTGATCTCGTCGGGCGACAGCTTGCCATCGGCATTGGCGTCGATCGATTTGACTTGGGCCGCGCGCCAGGTGGTCACCTCGTCCGCGGTCAGCTTGCCGTCCTTGTCTGCATCGGCGGCCGTGAAGTCGATCTGCGGCGCCATCATGCCCATCGGGCCGTCCATCATGCCCATCTGGCCACGCATGCCATCCCTCTGGCCGCCCCTCATGCCGCCATCCATCTGGCCGCCATCCATCTGGCCGCCCATCATGCTGCCGTCCATCTGGCCGTCCATCATGCCCTTATGGTGGCCCCCGCCCATTTGGCCGCCCATCTGGCCGCCCATCTGGCCATCTGCCATGGCAATCCCGGCCCCAACCGCCAACATGGCAACCAGCGCCCCGGCACCCAGGGTGATCTTCGTTTTCTTCTGCATCGTCGTCTCCTGCCTGAACCCGGATCAAGTGTCCGGCTGATGCATCTCTTACGGCGGGGCTTTGGGTTTCCGTCGCGGCAGGGCAGCGCGGGCGGGCAAGACCGTCTGCGACAAAGCGCGCAGAGGTCCGGCGGCACCTCTACTTCGCCCCGAATGCGGACTATATACGGGGCTGGACTTTTTTGTGCCGGACACATGATGACGCTTTCCACCGCCCAGCCCCTTTCTACTGCCCAGCCCCTTTCCACGGGCCAGCCCCTTTCCACCGCCCAGCCCCTTTCTACCGCCCAGACCCTGCCGACCGCAGAAGAGGCCGAGCGCCCGCTCGGGCCTGCGTTGCGGCGCGGCTGGATGTGCCGCTGCCCGGCTTGCGGCGCGGGGCCGATGCTGAAGGGCTATCTGAAGGTGCGCGACTATTGCCCGGTCTGCCACGAGCCGCTGTATCACCAGCGCGCCGATGACGGTCCGGCCTATCTGACCATCCTGATCGTCGGGCATATTCTGGCGCCGACGATCTTTTTCGTGTTCGTGAAATTCCGCCCCGACCCGCTGACCCTGGCCGCGATCTTCTCGGTCGGCACGGTGTCGCTGTCGCTGTTCCTGCTGCCGCGCCTGAAGGGCATGCTGGTGGCGCTGCAATGGGCCAAGCGGATGCATGGCTTTGGCGGTCGGACCGATGCAGCGCCCCTGCCCGGGGACCATGACTGACCCCGCATCTGGCCCCGCGACTGACCCCGCATCTGACCCCGCATCTGGCCCCGCATCTGGCCCAGCGCTGATCCGGCCAGCGGCCAGCGTGATTCTGTGGCGCGCCGGCGCTGTGGGGGCCGAGGTGCTGATGGGTCAGCGCGGCGCGTCGGCGGTGTTCATGCCGTCGAAATTCGTGTTTCCGGGCGGGGCGGTAGATGCCGGCGACGGCGAACGGCCGGGCCATCTGACGGCGGATTGCACAGCGCGGCTGTCCGCCGATGTCCCGGCCGGCGCCCCGGTGCCCGATCAGATCGTGGCCGCCGGCCTGCGCGAGTTGGCCGAAGAGACCGGGCTGCACGCGCGCTCCCTGGTGCCCTTGCGGTTCATCTTCCGCGCCATCACCCCGCCGGGCGCGCCGCGCCGGTTCGACGCGCGGTTCCTTTTCGCCCCCGCCAGCATCATCGAGGGCGATCTTGAGGATTTCTCGGCCGCCTCGGACGAGCTTGGCGCCCTGCAATGGGTGCCGCTGGCCCGTGCGCGCAGCTTCGATCTGCCCTTCATCACCGAGATCATCCTGTCCGAAGTCGCGGCCCTGATAGCTGGCGGCGATCAGCCCGGCGTGCCGTTCTTCGACAACCGCGGCCCCGCGTCACGCTTCACCCGGCTGCACGGCTAAGCCCGTCCGACAAAAGTGGTCTCCGGTCGTATCGAAAGACCGGCGACAAACAAGAAGCCAGGGCAAGTCCGGCGCTTCGATCAGGGTCGGACAGGCTTTAGCCGCCGTCCTTGCGCACCGGCCAGACCGGATGCGGCACCGGATCTTTGGCGCGGGTCAGATAGTGGCGGAACACCTGGGCGTAAGAGGCATAGACATAGCCATCATTGCGCCGCAGGTAATGCGCCCGCCGCGCGGCGTACAGCGCGGGCAACCGGTACCAAGGCACCGAGGGGTGCATGTGGTGCACGACATGGAAGTTGTTGTTCAAGAACAGCAAAGCCAGCGGACCGCGATCCTCGACCACCACCGTGCGCGCGCGAAACGTGGTATGGGCCCGGTGCTCCAGATAGGTGCGGATCTTCAAGAGCGACTGGCCGAAATACACTGCCACCACATTGGCCCAAAGCGGCATGTCCGCCACGCCCCAAAGCCAGACCAGCACCAGCGCCACGCCCGCCAGATGCAACCCCCAGGCGCGGCGGACCCCGCGGTCCCCGGCCCGGATCGCTGCCCAGTCCTTGACCGCAAAGGCCCAGGTGCCCAGCACCGGCCCCAGCACCATCCGCCCGATCAGCGTGTTGTTGGCGCGCAGCAGCATTTGCGTCAGGCGCGGCAACCTCTCCCACACGGCGGGGTCGAAATAGTTCGATTCCGGGTCGTCATAGGGATCGGTCAGCGCCGGGTCATAATGGTGCTGCAGATGCGTGTCCTTGAAGCGCTGGTAGGGGATGGTCAAGACAAGGCCAGGAAACACCAGCGCCTCGTTCACCGCCTGATTGGCGAAGGGATGGCCGTGCAGCACCTCGTGCTGCAATGAGGAAAATTGCGCCACGGCGACCGCGACCAGCAGCACCGACACCAGGTCCGACAAAACCCCGCTGTGTGACCAGATCAGCGTGCCGGTGGCCCAGACGAGATAAGTCGCCGCCAAAAGCACAATCGTGGGCCATTCGAGGCGCCAAGTCAGCATTTCGGCGTCACCATCCCCGCGTCATCATCGCCGCGTCATCATCGCCGCATCATCATCGCCGCGTCACCATTGCCGCGTCACCATTGCAGTCTCCGTCAGGGATTTCTTCCCTTAACTCTGCAAAAGGTCAAGCGAAACGGCCTTTGCCGACAGGACGTGTCGCTGGCAGGCGCTGCCCCGGCAAAGCTTGCGCAACTGGCGCCCCCCCAAACAAAGATCAAGGCAACTGCAACAGTGCGCTGTCATAGCCGTTCCAAACCAGAATATCCGCCGCCGCCTTGGCCCGGTCCGCCGGAATCTGTCCCCGGTCCAGCACGATCCCGAACGCCCCCGACGGCGTGCCCAGCACCAAAGTGCGCCCGTCGGCATCCGCCCACAGCACCCACCACGGCACATCCGAGCCCGGCACGGCAAAGCGGCCATCGCCCTTGGGCGTCAGATTGCCATGGCCGGACTGAAGCCTGCCATCAAGGCAAAGCTGCCAGTCGATCACCAGTTCCGTCTCGGTCGGCGTGACACGCATCTGCCCGGGACCGCAGCCCGGATGATGCGTCACTTCGCCCGCCTGCACCCAGTCGCCGATCAGACGCCCGGCGTTGAAACTCGCCGTGGAATACATCGGTTTGGCGGCATCACGCAGCGGCGCCGGCGGCGGCTCTTTGGCCGCGCAGGCCGCCAGCAGCACAAACAGCGCGATCAATCGAGGCATAGGGTCACCTGTCGTCCTTCCGCATCCATGACATCGTTGCAGCCCATCAGCGGCACCACGGGCGCGCAGGTCTGAGACGGGCCAAGGCATTCCCCGGTGCAGTCACCTTTCTTGTGGCAGACCTTGCCGCCATCTTTCATGCGCTTCTGGCACAGGAATGCGCCCTTGCCCCGCGACTGGCCCCAGATCCCGCCCGCCGCTTCACAGGTCAGTTGCGGCTGCGATTTGGGGGGTGGCGCGGGCTCTGCCGCAGCGGTGCCCTGCCCAAGGCCCACGGGCCGGGGCCTTGGATGCGGAGTAGAGGCGGTGGCCGCAGT
>JANLQT010000487.1:0-5303 GCA_031368035.1 Rhodobacterales bacterium
ACCTGATCGAGCGCGCGTTCTGCCGACTGAAAGACTGGAGGCGCATCGCTACCCGCTACGACAAACTGGCCATCAACTTCCAGTCAGCTATCGAAATCGCCGCCTTCATTCTCTGGTGGACCTGAATGAGTCTCAACCCTAGACCTGAAATCGTCCCAATTGATGCTGGACGGCGAGACCGACGTCATCGTGCGGCGCGATTTCAGCCATCCGCCCGCCCGGGTCTGGCGGGCGCTGACCGAGCCGGCGCTGATCCGCCAGTGGATGTCATCGCACGACGCGTTGACAGGCTGCGAGATGGATCTGCGCCCGGGTGGATCGTTCCGCTATGAGTGGGACGCGTTCTTCTTCTCGGGCCCGATCCTTGAGGTCGATGCCCCGCGCCGCATGGTCCAGACCCAGCATTTCAGCCTGGATCCGGCCTACCGTGTCGAGGCGACCACCGAACTGGTGGCGCAAAGCAGCGGGACACGGCTGACCCATGTGATGCGCTATGCCGATGCCGGGGCGCGCGCTGCGGCGATCGAGCAGGGCTTCACCGACAGCATGGACGAGGTCTTCGGCCGGATCGAGACGATTCGCTTCGAAGACTGACCTGCGCTGCGCCCCGGGGGCCGGAACGACCGGTCTCCCCGGGCGCCGAGCGGTGCGCCTGACTGGGTGCGCTTCATCCAATCCGCAGGACCCGCATCGCGCGACAGCCTTTGGCGTCAGGCGGCGCATGTCCGCACCTATCCCAACAAGGAGAAGACAGATGACCAAGGGAAAAATCTTTTACTGGGGCAGCACCGCCTTGCTCTGCCTGATTTATGCAGGGGGCGCGGCGATGTATCTGGCGCAGCGGCCCATGGTGGAGGAAGGGTTCGCCTATCTTGGCTATCCGGCCTATCTGGTTTCGCTGCTGATCGTGGTGAAGATCGCGGGGCCGCTGGCCATCCTGACGCGGGTCTGGGTCCGGCTGAGCGATGTGGCCTATGCGGGCATGTTCTACCACCTGATCTTGGCCTTTGCGGCGCAACTGAGCATCGGGGGCATGGGATTCGTTTCGGCCCTGGCCGGGATGGCGGTGTTGATCGCCTCGTTCCTCAGCCAGAACCTGGCCCGCAAAGTGCCTTCGCTCAACGTGCCGGGCCGGTTCAGCCAGGCCGCCTAGCGGCGGTCCGGTCCAGGCGCGCGTCTAGTGGTCCGAATGCGCGTGGTCCCGGTCGATCACGAACTTCTTGTCGCAATAGCCACATTCCACGAACCCGGTATCCTCGGGGATCGCCAGCCAGACGCGCGGATGCCCCAGCGCGCCCTCGCCGCCGTCACAGGCGACTTTCCATTTGGTCACGATCTGGGTTTCGGGGGCGGGAGTGGTCATTTGTGGGTCCATGCGCAAGGGCGTTTCCGAACCATAGCAATGCGGTGGAGTATGGGCAATGTGGGCGGGCCGATTGCGCGAGCGGAGGCGAATTTCTTCGTAGGATGGGTGATTCACCCATCGCGACCCGCCGTTGGTTAAATGATGGGTGAATCACCCATCCTACGCTTCCCCGATCAACCGCTCATGCGCCTTCAGCGCGTTCAGCCAGCCAAGCCCATGCACTGTCGCCCGCGCCGGACGATATTCCGCGCCGACCCAGCCGGGATAGGCCCGCTCGTCCAGATCGCGGAACAGCGCGGTCAGGTCGAACCCGCCGCCGCCGGGTTCTGCGCGATTGGGGAAGCCCGCGATCTGCACATGGGCCACCTGATCGCGGTGGGCCTCCCACACCTCCCACGCGTCGCCATGAATACGCGCGGCGTGCCAGATGTCGAACTGCATGCCAAGGCGCGGGTTGCCGATGTCGGTCAGAATGCGCCCCGCCTGATCGAAATCGTTCAGAAAATAGCCCGGCATGTCCTCGACGTTCAAAGGCTCGACGCACAAAAGCTGCTCCGGCGCCTGTTCCAGCGCCCAGGTCAGGTTTTCCACATAGGTCTGCTCGGCCACCGGGCCGCGCGCGACGCCGGCCATGACATGGATATGTTCGGCCCCCATGCGGCTGCCAACTTCGACCGCGCGCAGGAATCCGTCGCGGAAGCGCTGCTCCATCCCCAGCACGGCGGCATGGCCCCTGTCCCCCGCCGCCCAGTCGCCGGGCGGTGTGTTGATCAGCGCCACCGGCATACCCCCCAGCGAGGCGGCGTAGTCCTTCGCCGGCGCGTCATAAGGAAACAGCACCTCGACCCCGTCAAACCCGGCTTGCGCGGCCAGACCGGCGCGGTCCAGCATCGGCACTTCATTGAACAGCATGGTCAGATTGGCAGCGAAACGGGGCATCAGGGCAATTCTGCAGACGGGATCACCGGGAAGAAGGTGCCGCCAGACCAGAGACCGAACCAAGCTTCCCCGTCAAGCACCTCATGGGTGCAAAGGTCCACCAGCCGGTAGAAGGTCTTGCGGTCGATCCGCGCCTCCAGCCCGCTACGGATGTGGATGTAGGGCGAAGGTTCGCCGTCTTCGGGATCGCGTTCCACCCGCAGGCGGTGGTCCGGGCCGGCCATGACTTCGTCGCCGGTGCGCGTGAAAAAGGTGACGTTCTGCGCCCGCCCTTCGCCGCTGGCTTCGGCGTCCACCACGAACAGCGGGGCGTCCTCGACGATGATGCCGACCTTCTCGACCGGGGTCACAAGAAAATACTTGCCATCCTCGAGTTTCAGGATCCCGGCGAACAGGTCCACCAAGGGTTGACGCCCGATCGGCGTGCCAAGGTAGAACCACAGCCCGTCCCGCGCGATGCGGATGTCGATTTCGCCGCAATAGGGCGGGTTCCACAAATGCACTGGGGCAGGGCCCTTCTTCGCGCCGGTCGCTTTGGTCACGGAAGCGGCAAGGGCGTCTGCGCCCGGTTTCACGATCATTTGCGCCACGCCGCCTTTTGCCATTTGTGCCCGCTGCGATCATTGGCTCTAATACCCCCTGAAGATGCGTCAAGGAGAATGTCATGGCGGATGAGGCAGCGCTGGTCGCAAGGATCGAGGCTTTGGGCGCCAAGCTGACCGAAGCGCGGGGCGCCGTGGCGCAGCGCTTCATCGGGCAGGACCGGGTGGTGGAGCTGGCCCTCAGCGCGATGCTGGGCGGGGGGCATGCGCTGCTGGTGGGTCTGCCGGGCCTCGGCAAGACGCTGCTGGTGGACACGCTGTCCACCGTGATGGGCCTGTCGGCCAGCCGCATCCAGTTCACGCCCGACCTGATGCCGGCGGATATTCTGGGGTCCGAAGTGCTGGAGACGGCGGCGGATGGCAGCCGCGCCTTCCGCTTTCTGCCCGGCCCCGTGTTCTGCCAGCTTCTGATGGCGGACGAGATCAACCGCGCTTCGCCCCGCACCCAGTCCGCTTTGTTGCAAGCCATGCAGGAGCGCGAAGTGACCATTGCCGGCCAGCATCGCAAGCTTGGCCCGCCGTTCCATGTGCTCGCCACGCAAAACCCGATCGAGCAGGAGGGGACCTATCCTCTGCCCGAAGCGCAACTGGACCGGTTTCTCGTGCAGATCGACGTGGATTATCCGTCCCGCGCGGATGAACGGGCGATCCTGCTGGCGACGACAGGTGCGGATACCGCCACGTCAAGGCCGGTGTTCACCGCCGCCGAGCTGATCGAATCGCAGGGGCTGATCCGCCGGATGCCGGTGGGCGAGACGGTGGTCGAGGCGATCCTGGACCTGGTGCGCGGCTGCCGGCCAGAGCCGGGGCACGCGCTGCAAGGCACTTTGGCCTGGGGGCCCGGCCCGCGTGCCGCACAAGCGCTGATGCTGCTGGTGCGGGTGCGGGCGCTGCTGAACGGACGGCTCGTGCCCTCGGTCGCGGACGTGGCGGCACTGGCGCGGCCCGTGCTGTCGCACCGGATGTCGCTGACCTTTGCGGCACGGGCGCGGGGGGAAACGCTGGCCGGCGTGATCGACACCGCCGTGAGGCAGACGCTTGGCCAACAGGCCGCCGCGTGAGTCTTGCGCCCGATCTTCGCGCCCGTGCCGAGGCGCTTGGCGCAGCCTTGCCGCCGCTCCTGGCGGAAGCGGAGCATCTGGCATCCACGGTAATGCTGGGAGAGCATGGGCGCAGGCGGCCCGGCATGGGCGATGATTTCTGGCAATACCGCCCGGCCCATGCCGGGGATTCGGCGCGCAGCATCGACTGGCGCAGGTCCGCCCTGTCCGACGCGCATTTCGTGCGCGAGCATGAATGGCAGGCGGCGCAGTCAATCTCGCTGTGGGTGGATCAGGGCGCCTCGATGCGCTTTGCCTCCAAGGGCTTGCCGGAAAAGGCCGATCGGGCGCGGCTGCTGGGATTGGCGCTGGCGATTCTGCTGCTGCGCGGCGGAGAGAGAGTTGGGCTGGCCCATGCTGGCGACGATCCGGTGACGGCCATCGCGCCACGTTCAGGCAGGGCGCAGGGCACGGTTCTTGCCGAGGCTTTGGCGTTTCGCACCGCAGCCGAAGACTATGCACCGCCACTGACGGCGGGGATCGAAAGCCGCTCGATGGTGGTGTTCCTGTCGGACTTTCTGGGCGATCTCGCCCCGATCCGCCGCGCGATGGATGAGGTGGCGGGGCGCTCGGCCCGTGCGGTGTTGGTGCAGGTGCTGGACCCGGCTGAGGAAACGTTTCCCTTTGGCGGGCGGGTGATTTTCCAGTCGATGGGCGGCAGCCTGCGGCATGAAACCCGGCAGGCGGGGGATCTGCAGGGCCGGTATCGGAAACGGCTGGCAGAGCGGCAGGACGAGTTGGAACGCCTCGCGCGGCATTCGGGCGGGCGGTTCCATGTGCTGCATACCGATGCGCCGGTGGCGGTGGGGCTGCAATGGCTGTACCGCGCCGTGGAAGGCGGGCGCGGATGATGGCCGGTTTGATCGGGAGCCTTGGCTTTGACGCGCCGCTGATCCTGCTGGCGCTGGTGGCGCTGCCGGTGCTTTGGTGGCTGCTGCGCGCCATCCCGCCCGCGCCGATCTTGCGGCGGTTCCCGGGCGTCGCGCTGCTGATCGGCCTGACGGACAAGGAAACCACCACCACCGATCGCACCCCGTGGTGGCTGCTGCTGCTGCGCGCCTTGGCCATTGGCGCGGCGATCGTGGGTTTCGCCGGGCCGATCCTTGCCCCGCAAAACGCCGCCCCGCCCGGCACCGGGCCGCTGCTGGTGCTGGTGGACGGCGGCTGGGCGGATGCGCCCGACTGGCCCGCCCGCGCCGCGCATGTCACCGACCTGCTGGCCGAAGCGCAGCGCCTTGGCCGCCCGGTCGCGGTGGCCAGCTTGGCCGAAGCGCCGCAGCCGGTGACGTTCCAGAC
>JANLQT010000712.1:0-4454 GCA_031368035.1 Rhodobacterales bacterium
GAGCACGCACCCTACCCCTGATGTCCTGGTTTGGCGCGGCGGAAATACATCTTTGCTCGCCCGGTGCCCACCCTTAGTCTTGCCCGACCTGGGGAGAACTTGGCGATGGCAGAGCGGCCCGATGTGCTGGTGGTGGAAGCCGAGGACCTTGCCGCAGCGCTGGGTGAGGGGATTGCCGATCTGACCCGCGCGCCGGGTTATGCGCTGTTTTTCGGCGGGATCTATGTCTTGGGCGGCTGGCTGATCTGGTATGCGCTGACCGGGCAGGGCGCGCTGTGGTGGTCGCTTCCAGCGGCGGCGGGCTTTCCCATTCTGGGGCCGTTTGTCGCCTGCGGGTTTTATGAAATCTCGCGCCGTCTGGACCGGGGTGAAACCTACACCCCTTGGGACATTCTGGGCGTGATCTTCCGGCAGAAAGAGCGTCAGATCCCCTCGATGGCGGCGGTGGTCGTGATGTTCTTCCTGTTCTGGAATTTCCTCGCCCACATGATCTTCGCGCTGTTTCTGGGCACGACGACGCTGACCAATGTCACCTCGTCACTCGGCATTTTCACCACGACCGAGGGGCTGGTGATGCTGCTGGTGGGCACCGCGATCGGGGCGGTGTTCTCGCTGCTGCTGTTTTCCATCACCGTGGTCAGTCTGCCGATGCTGCTGGACCGAGAGCTGGATTTCGTCACCGCGATGATCACCTCGGTGCATGTGGTGCGGCAAAGCCCGGTGGTGATGCTGGGCTGGGGGGCGTTCATCGCGGTCTGCCTGCTGGCGTCGATGCTGCCGTGGTTTCTGGGCCTGTTCGTGACGTTGCCGCTGTTCGGCCATGCCTCGTGGCATCTGTACCGCCGGGTCATCGACTGGGTGCCTGTCTGACCGAGGCCGCCGCGATCATTGCGGCGAGCGCCGAACAGACCGCCGCCGCCAACGCCAGCCCGCGAAACGCCTGCGAGGTTGCGGCCACCTGCGCCGCCCCCGCCGCGCTGGCGCCGAAATCGGCATAAGTGGCGCGGGCCAGACGCCCCATCTGCGCGATGCCGGTCAGCGTTGCCATCCGCGCCATGGCGTTGTTGATGCCCGACGCCGCGCCCATCTGCGAAGGCCCGGCATGAGACATCAGGGCGGCGGTCAGCGGGGCGACGACAAGGCTCATCCCCAGACCGGACAGGACCGTCAGCGCGAGGGCGGTGACGGTGGAGCCAAAATGGCCCATCGACGAGGCAAGGACCGCGGCAACGAGGATCGAGCCGGGGCGGGTCTTGACGACCGAGGCGAGGCAGGGGGCGAGGTCGGGGGCGGAATCGGGGGCGGAATCGGGGGCAGGATCGGGGGCGGCTGGGCCGGGGGTCAAGACTTGCGCTTGGATTTGGAGGCGCCCGATTGGGAAGCGTGCTGCGGCAGGGTGCGGTTGAAGGCGAGGGCAAGCTCGATCCACGTGCGCAGGCTGGCCGTGTCAGCGCAGCCATCGGCGGAAACGAGGATCCAGCCGGCCATCATACGCCCGCCCATTTCCATCTGGCTGGCAAACGGGTCTTCCAGCGCCTTGGGCATCGCCTCGGGGCCAATGCGGACGATCAGCCCGTCCTTGTGGGTGCCGATCACCAGGTTGTCGTTTATCAGAAAGGCGGTGCCGCCGAACATCTTCTGCACGCGGGGGGCGTGGGGATGCATCAGGGCGGTCAGGTGGTCAAGCAATGTCACGCCAGGCCCCATAAAAGCAGAAGGCAGCGCCAGTTTCCTGCGCTGCCTTGGCCGTGTAAAGGGCTGAGTGTCCTCAGACGCCTTCGCCGCCGGACCGCGCCGCGCCGGGCGGGGGAAGCTGGGCCGGGCGACCGTTCGACAACGGGTCTTCCTGACGTTGCACCGAGCCTTCGAAATGCGCGCCGGATTCAATCGCGATGGTCTTGTGGATGATATCGCCCTCGACCCGGGCGGTGGCGGTGAGGCGGACCTTCAGGCCGCGCACGCGGCCGATCACCCGGCCGTTGACGACGATGTCATCGGCCAGGATCTCGCCCCGGATCGTGGCGCTTTCGCCGACGGTCAGCAGATGGGCGCGGATGTCGCCCTCGACGGTGCCTTCGACCTGGATGTCGCCGGTGGTGCGCAGATTGCCCACGACGGTCAGATCGGCCGACAGGATCGACACGCCGGACTTGGCCTTGGGCACAGAGGGGGCAAGACTTTGGGCGTAATCCGCCGCAGGCTTGGCGCTAGGCGCGGCAGGTTCGTTCGGCTTCGGAGTATCGCCCATCTTGGCTCCGGGTTCGTTGATGCGGCTTTTAGAAAACATGGTTCGCTGCCCTTAAGAAGGTCATCGGATTGACAGCCTTGCCGTCCAGCCGGACCTCATAGTGAAGATGCGTGCCGGTCGAGCGGCCTGAATTGCCCATATCACCGATCCGGTCGCCGCGCGATACCCTTTCACCGACATCGACCCTGATCTGCGACAAGTGGGCATAACGCGTCTCGACCCCGAAGGCGTGGCGGATCTTGATCAGCCGCCCATAGGCCGATTCCCAGCCCGCAAAGGTCACAACCCCATCGGCGGTGGCATAGATCGGCGCGCCATAGGACCCGGCCAGGTCCTGGCCTTCGTGCATGCGCTCGCCCCGGCCCATCGGGTCGTCGCGGGTGCCAAAGCCAGACGTATAGCGCACGGCGGTGCGCACCGGCATCGAGAACGGCACCTGAGAAAAGGCGATGCGGTAGACGTTCAGCGTATCAAGATCTTGCAGGATGGCATTCGCGCGCAGCTCTTCGGGGCTGGGACCGGGGCCGGAGGGGGACAAGCTGATGGGCGACAGGGGCCCGCCCTGGCCGGAATAGCCGCGCCGGACAGCGGCGATCAGATCGTCGGGGTTCAGGCCGACCGAGCGGAATACCTTGTTCAAAGGTTCCACCGAAACCGTCAGGGCATCTTCCAGTTTGGTGAAGATCGCGGCATCGCGGGTTTGCAGCGCGCGCAGGTCCTTGGTGATTTCGGCGGTGCGGGCGGCGGCCTTGTTCGCGGCAGCCAGCGCTGCGTCACGGTCCTTGGCGGTGGCCACCAACGCATCGGTGACAAACCCAAGCGTCGCCTCGGTATCAGCGGCGCGGCCCATTTCGGTGGCCACCCCCGCCTCGCCCGACAGCGCGGTGGCCTGGGCTGCGGCGGTCGCACGTGCCGCGTCGCGTTCCTGGATGATCCGGCGCAGCGTGGCCTGGGTCACGTCGATCCCGGTTTCCAGCTCACGCCGGTGATCTTCCGAGGCCAGCAGCAGGCTTTGCATCTGGCTGACCTGCGCCAGCGCAAGCGCAAAGCGGTCCTGCGAAGAGGCAGCCTCGGCCGCGCGCTGGTCGCGTTCGTCCGACAGCGCGGTCAGGCGGTCCTCATACAGGGCGATCTGGTGGGCGTATTGTTCCGAGCGCGAGCCCGAAGAGAACAGGCCGATCAGCACAAGAGAGGAAGCAAACATCAGCCAGCCCAGCGTCAGGCAGACGATCAGGATGCCGAAGCCCTGCGCCTTGGGGCTGATGCGGACAAAGCGGGTGTCGGTGTCCGATTTCAAGAACAGCCGCTGTTCCGGCAAATGCGCGGCCAGCGCATGGTCAAGGCGATAGCCGATGGTGTGGGCAAGGCGATGCAGCAATAGCGGGTCCAGATCTTAGGGGGGGGGCTGCCTTCCCCAAGGCGTGCCATCCGACGGGATTAGCCAGCGCGGCACGGGCTCGCAACTGGTTTGACCAAAGCGCTGCGATTCCCCGCCGGAAGCGCCGAAACATCGGCAGATTCCCGCCGATCACTTTGGCGTGAACCTGTGAGGGGCAGAGCCAACGATTTTCCTCCGAAAAATCAGGCTTGGGGCGTACGGCGGTGGGGCGGGCCTGATTTTTCGGAGAAAAATCGTTGGCCCTCAGGTGTCCCCGTGTTCAAGCCAGGCCCGCGCCCTGGCATCGGGAACCAGCGCCGCAAGCCGGCTGGCGTACAGCGCGAGCTCTTCGCCGGTCAGCTGCCCTTCCCATTTCCGCGAGCTGGCCGATTCGAAGAAATTCGCGTCGGATTTCCAGAACCCCGTCCCTGCCACTGGCGCATAGTCGGCGGCCTTTGCCTTCATCGCGCCGAACGCCGTCGCTTCGGCCACTTTGCAGATCAGGCTGTCGTCCGCCTCGATCCCGGCGGCCATCGCCAGCGCCTGAACCGTGCGCCTGCCATCCTGCATCATATCGGAATAATGGAACACTTTGAGAGCGGGCACTCGGCCGGACAAAACCGTTTGTGCATAATGCATTGCCACGTTCTCAAGGTTGTCGAGATCGCGCGCATTGATGTCGAATGCGCCGTTCACATAGGCTTGGAAGGCGCGCGGGATCGGTCCCTTCATCGGGTGATCGTCAACCCCAGTTGTCATGTTTGCGAAGTGCTTGCGCAGGGAAAAGAACACGTCGAGCGGGTGGCGATAGACGGCGATGACCGTCAC
>JANLQT010000555.1:0-3035 GCA_031368035.1 Rhodobacterales bacterium
GCCACCTGAGCCAAGGCCGATGGTCAGATTGACCGTGACCCCGGAGGCTGAGGCTGAGTAATCCGCGGTATCGGTTCCTGCTCCGCCGATCAGGCTGTCCGCCCCGCCACCCCCCACCAGCGAGACATTGACCGCTCCGCCATCCAGAACGTTGGCGTTGGCATCGCCGGTCAGACTGTCGGCCAGGCCGGAGCCCGTGAGGTTCTCGATGCCGGTGAGTGTGTCGCCCTGAGCGTCGCCGCCTGAGCCAAGGCCGGTGGTCAGATTGACCGTGACCCCGGAGGCTGAGGCTGAGTAATCCGCGGTATCGGTTCCTGCTCCGCCGATCAGGCTGTCCGCACCGCCGCCACCGACCAGCGTGTCGTTGCCCGCACCACCGTCCAGCACGTTGGCATTGGCATCGCCAGTGAGCGAGTCGTTCAGGCCCGAGCCTGTCAGGTTCTCGATCCCGATCAGCGTATCGCCGGACGCGTCGCCACCGGACCCGAGGCCAGTGGTCAGGTTGACCGTGACACCGCTGGACGAGGCAGAATAGTCAGCCGTGTCGGTTCCTGCGCCGCCGTCCAGCACGTCATTGCCTGAACCGCCGACCAGTACGTCGTTACCGACTCCACCGTAGAGTTCGTCGTTGCCGGCACCGCCATACAGCGTGTCATTGCCATCGGCACCGTAAAGGGTGTCTTTGCCCGATGTGCCCGTCAGGGTGTCATTCCCCGACCCGCCGGTCAGCGTTGCCATGATTTTGCCTATGTTGCGCCCGGGTTTTCCTCGGGTCGCGCTGCCTTGACCTAACGGTACATTCGTTCAGGAGATCTTACCAATGCTGGTTGGATAAATTTGGCCGGAAAGATGACTTTTCTGTTGGGGTATTCACGAACCGGCGACTGGAAGCGACTTTGTGCGATGACACCCGGCTGGCGATCTGCAAGATCCGATGGGTTCCGCTGATCTGCTCCCCGACACATCGTCGAGAGATAACAGCAAGAATCTGAACAGTTAGGATAAGTGGATTTTGTGTGCGACAGCGGCAAGATGCTGCAAGCGAGGGGAAGATCATGGCAAGACGACTGCGCCGTAACCGCAGCCTGGCATTCAAGGCAAAAGTGCCTGTGGCCGCGATCAAGGGTGAGAGGCCGCCCATGGTTCCTGAGCGGACGGCATCATCCGCAGGACCAGCAAATCTACATCGGCCCTGACGATCTTGACCCCGACTCGGCTATGCGTGCCTGGGAGTTGCGTAAGCCCGGCCTCAGGAAGGACCTGGACCAGCGCCTTCGCGACCGGCTTGCATCGACCGACGGCAACACGAATAACGGTTTCGAGGCGGATGAAAGTGTCACCGCGATCATCGGGACCGATTTCAAGGACCAGTCGCGGCAACGTCTTGCAAGCGCGCAGAAGGAGAAGATCGCGCGGACTACGCCCTGTTCCGCGAGCGCTGGCGCGAAGCGGCTGAAGATTATCGGGACCAGTTGTCCGAAGCCGATTTCGCTGAACTGGCCGATTTCGCGTCATTATACTGGGCGGACGGCAGGCCTGAAGATCTGAAATCAAAGCTGCTGACCAAGGTCATCTACGCCCTGACCGATCTGGAGGGCGACCTAGATGAGCCCTTCCCTAAGCGCAGCCGTGCGCGTTTCGCAGGCCCGTTGCGGCTTGCCTTTTCCTTCGATCGCCGCCCGGATCCCTTTACGGCCGAGGGGTCCACCGCAAAATTCTCTTTGCAGGAACTACTGGACTGGGACCGGCGAGATCAGGTGGTCGTCCGCCGGGCGCAAGGAGCGCGCCGGCTCGACGCTTCCGGTCACCTCGTCCGCACCACCGACCAAGGTGAGTTGCTACGGCTGCAGGGGTTCACACCCGATCCGCAGGTGACCGCGGCAGGCTGGATGGCCATGGTGTATGCCGCAGCCAAGGAACCGCCGGCCGACTTTGACACGGCCATCGAGATTCCTTTCCGCCTGCAGTTGTCGCCTGCGCACGAGAAATTGTTTTGGCTCAAATCCCCGGTCATCAGCGCATAGGGCACCCGAAAGCCCGCCGCGATCATCTGCATCTGCACCCAGTTCCAGTCAGCAATCCCGGCGGTGGAGGCCGGCTGGTTGAACTTGATGTCCTTGCCGCCGCGGGCATAGGCGATGAGGCCGGGCTCAAATTGCTCGACCTGATTGCCAGCGCCGTCTTGGACGATCGGCGCCACGGAATTCTGGGTTTCGTCATCGCCAAAGACGATGCCGACAAGGCAGGCCTCCGTTTTCTTGCGCACGAGTTCGGCCTGTTGCCAGTCGCCCAGATCGCGCAGCGCCAGCATGGCAGGCGCTGACCAAGGCACACCCCGGTTCTGCACCCGCGGACGTTCGAACATGTGCAGGACTTGCCCCGCACCGATCCGTTCGGACTGAAACCGCGCCCGAAACACCATCCGATTGCCGCCGGGATGTTCGGGGAACATCCAATATCCAGACCGGCGGCCGGACGCGTCGTATTCGATGCCCTGGTCGATATAGCTGTTCGCCGCGACCACCTGGACCCGGGCAGCATCCAGATGATCGATCTCGCGCAGTTGCAGTTTCAGGGGCACCGCAGCCGACCGATCGGTAATCTTCAGCCCGAGGATATCCCCGGCCTCGATCATTTCGCGGACGGCGAGGTTTTGCAGGCCATAGAAGTCGGTCAGGCCGTAGAAATCGCAGGACCGCGAAAAGGCGCCCCAGAGCTTGTCAACCTTGCGGTTTAGCGTCCGGTTGCCCGAGGCAGCGCGGGGCCGGATGCCCGGGCCCACGATATTGTTGACCAGCACCTGCACCGCCTGTGCGGCCAGAGCGTTGTTGCGCACCAGATCGCGGGAGCGCGAGCGGAGCGGGCCGGAGGCGGCGGCGATTTCGGCGTCGGCCGAGGCGTTGGTCGAGGTCCAATTCGACGTCGCCCGCCCGTTGCTGCCGCCCTCATATCCCCGGCGTAGATTGGCGATCGCCACACGCGCGGCATAGCGCCGGGCGGCCGTCGACGGTGACACCATCGCCACGGCGCTATCC
>JANLQT010000717.1:0-2963 GCA_031368035.1 Rhodobacterales bacterium
GAAAACATCGATCTCATCCAGTTCAGCGACAGGAATCCGCTGATCAATGACGAGGCCGGCGGCTGCGACAGCCTTGTCATACTCGGCAGAATGCGTCTGTTTCGCATCGACCTCCAAGGCCGCGTAGCATTCGGTCCAGTGGATTTCGCTTTGGCCCGGAAACGCGAACCGCTGGTTCTGGGTCGGCATGAATCCACTTTGGATTTCGATGTAGTCACCTTTTCCCGGCTGTGAGAGGAAATCCATCCAGTGCTTTCCGCCGGGTGCATTGCCAAAATAGAAGAACTTGCGCCCGCGCATCCGCTTGGTTGCGGTCTGCACCAGACCCATACCGCCTTCGTCCAACGCGGCGATCCACAGCCTGGGGGCATGGGGCGCGCGAAAGAAGACCGAGGTCGCATTGCGCCAGTTGTCGGGGTAAGAGCCGTCAAACCGCTGCGGATCGGGGAAGGGGAGGCGTGCAAGTTCGTTGCCCGGCAGCACATGCTCGACGCCGTAATCCGCCGGGCTGAGAACCCGCAGTCCGGGCGCCATGGCGACGGCGGTATTGGTCCACCAGAAGCCCAGCATGTCGGTCGGGTCGGGGTTGATGATGCGGCCATGCATGAACAGGCGGTCGTCGCCATCCGGCACGAACAAGTCGATCTGCCATGCCGCCTGCATAACGCGGTCGAACTCATAGATCCGCAGCACCGGGCCCCGCTCGGTTTCAAGTGTTGCGACAAAGACGGGCGCGCAGGCCACCGGCGTGTGCCCAGGAACCACCCCGTTCCATTCGATGCCGCCCGGCCACCAGGCATTCAACAGGCCCAGGTTTCCGGGCTGAAAAACCGGGTTCGCGAACAGCAGTTCGCGGTTCAGCCGGAGGTCGCGCAAGCTTGTCACGCGTCCGCCGAAACCCGGGGCAATGGTGACGCACAGATGGCCGTTGTCCAGCGTGACGATCGGCACTGTCGTCGGGGTTTGACTGCGATCATAATCGTCGAATACCTGATAGGGCAGGATCGAATCCTTGCCGTGCAGGAAGCTCAGCTCTGTTTCTTCCGCACTCAAGCCGCGATGCGGCGGGATCGGCTTTCCCAGGACAGGTTGCTGCCAGGCGAATTTCGGCAAGGGATTGGGCGGGCCCAGCCGTGCCGCAGGAATTTGCATGGTCGTGGCGGTGATCTTTGCCCGGTTTGCCGGCGCGCCTGTCGGTCTCTTCATTTCACCCCTCCCATCGTGATACCGCTGATCATCCGTTCCGACAGGAAGAGGAAAATCAGGATGGTGGGGACCATGACGATCGTCACGCCGGCGAACAGCCCGGCCCAATCGCCGCCCGAATACTTCATCGACGTGATCAAGGAATACATCCCCAAGGACAGAGTGCGATTTTCTGGGCTGTCAATCAGGACCAGCGACAGCTGAAATTCGTTCCATAGCCCGACAAAATTGAGGATCGCGACGGTCAGGATTCCCGGCTTGGCCAGCGGCAGCATGACATAAAGGAAAACCTGCCAATCCTTGCAGCCGTCAATGCGCGCAGCGGATTCTAGTTCTGACGGCAGCGAAGAAAAGAACCCCTGCATGACAAAGACAGAGAACGGCACTGACAGCGCGACATAGGCGACGCCCAAGCCAAGCAGGGAATCGGAAAGGCCGAGCCTAGTCATGATCACCGCAAGGGGCACGAACAACAGCGGAATCGGCACCCCCATACCGAAGACCATGAAGTTCGAAACCGCCTGCCGGCCGCGAAATTTGCCGCGGCTAAGGACATAGGCGGCCGGAACGCAGACGATCAGCAAAGCCAGCACCGACAGCGACACAACCAGCGCGCTGTTCAAGAAGTAGTCGCCGAAGCGGCTGACATACCAGGTTTTAACATAGTTTCCGTAGACCGGCTTGAACGGGATGCTCCAGGGCTTTGAAAACAGGACGCGTGTTGACTTCAGCGACGCCGCGATGACCCAAAGTACGAAGAATAGCGAGAACCCTGCCCAGGCGCCGACCACTACATAGGCCAGGACATTCTTCCAGCGCCGGGGGAGGAGCCGCGTCCGCCTTGTCATCTCAGTATTCCACCTGTTCGCGGCGCAAGAGCGTGCGCAGAACGACAACGGCGATGGCCATCATCAGAAACATCGAAACCCCGATCGCGGTCGCGTATCCAAGCTGATAGATCGGATCCCGCTGCCCGAACCCCATGATGTAAAGATAAATGGCGGGGGTGTAGAGCGTCTGGCTGATGTCTGGGCCGCCGAAAGCATATGGGAAATCGAACACCGTGATCGCCTGGATCACCCAAAGCACCATGGTGATCAGAATGACATCCCACATCATCGGCAAAGTGACGAGCCGGAAAATCTGCCGATTGGAGGCCCCTTCCAGACGGGCCGCCTCGATCATGTCCAAAGGGATCTTGTCGGCGCCTGACAGTACGAGGATGGTGAAAAAGCCGGTTGAAAGCCATACCAGACCGATCAGCATCGCCCAGACGACATTCTCTGGTGCTGTCCAGGCGACCTTGGCCAGACTGTCCAGTCCGACGGATTTAAGCAGGTTGGTCAACATCCCATACCGCGGCATGAAAACGAAAGACCAGAAGGTCGTGATGGCAACCGCGGCAATCACGTTGGGCATGAAGATCAGGGCGCGGAAGAATTTCTTGCCCCACATTCCGGAATTCAGCAGCATGGTGAACAAAAACGCCAGGCAGAAGATGGCCGCGCCGCCCGCCAGCAAGATGGTCAACATGGTGCGGACGGATTGCCAGAAGATCTTGTCCGATAGCAGGCGGGCATAGTTCCCAAGGCCCACCCATTTTTCGTTGGCGCCAAATCCGGAGGTCTGGAAAAAGCTGAGGTAGGACGCCTGGAGAGCCGGAAAGACCAGAAAACCCAGATAAAGCGACATCGCAGGCGTCAGAAAAGCGAGGATCATGCGCCGTCGTATCATCGGTGTGCCCCCCGCTTGCGGTT
>JANLQT010000569.1:0-1530 GCA_031368035.1 Rhodobacterales bacterium
GATGAGTGTTGGCGTCAACTACCTGCGCGAGCATGTGCCGCAGGACGCGCGCATCCATTACGCCTATCTCGACGTGGGCGGCTCGGCGCCGAACGTGGTGCAGGCCCATGCCCGCGTGCGCTATTCGATCCGCGCTTTGAAACCGGGGACCATGCTGGACCTCGTGCGGCGGGTGCAAAACGTCGCCAAAGGCGCGGCGCTGATGACGGACACGCAGGTTCAGATGACGATCTTCTCGGCCGTGTCGAACATGCTGACCAACGAGGTGCTTGAAAGCCTGATGCAAGAGGTGCTGGTCCAGATCGGCGGCGTGCCCTTCGACGACGCTGACCGCGCCTATGCCCGCGCCATTCAAGCGACGCTGTCGGAAGAGGAAATCTCGCAGCCCTTCCGCCGTGCGGGGGTGCCGCTGCGGGCTGAACCTTTGTGCGACTGGGTGGTGCCGCGCAAGCAGGCTGGCGAGGTGATGATCGGATCGACCGATGTGGCCGATGTGTCCTGGGCGGTGCCTTTGGTGCAGGTTCTGGCGGCGACAATGGCGATCGGCACACCGTTCCACACCTGGCAGGTCACGGCGCAAGGCAAATCCCCCGCCGCGCACAAGGGCATGACCCATGCCGCGCTGGCGATGGCGCGCTGCGCCGAACGGCTGTTCAGCGAGCCAGCGATGCTGCGTGCCGCCGGGGCCGAACACGCAAGGCATCTGGCCGAAGAACCCTACCGCTGCCCGATCCCCGACGATGTGATGCCCCCCTTGGTGCCAAGACCCGGGGGATGATCCGTAGGTCGGGCGAAAGCCCGACTCCGTGACACTCGTGGTCGAGCAAGGAGTCGGGGTAACCCCCGACCTACGGTGCGCGAAATATCCCGCCAAAGATGGGCATGAATGCCCATCCTACCGGAAAGGTTGCGCAATCCCACCTTACCGGCGGGTTAACAGAATTTCCAAAATCGTTTGAAATCAGCGCCTTACCGAAGGTTGCACGCGTGCAACCTGCCCGGCTGCACAGCCACCCGTCAGTCCCCGCGCGCGCCGTGCTTCATGATCCGCGCCTTCTGCCGGTCCCAGTCGCGCTTGGCCGAGACTTCGCGCTTGTCGGCGGCCTTCTTGCCCTTGGCGACGCCCAGCTTCAGCTTCACCATGCCGCGCTCGTTGAAATACAGCTTGATCGGCACCAGGGTCATGCCCTCGCGGCCCGTGGCGTTCCAAAGCCGCGACAATTCCTTGGCGCTGACCAGCAGCTTGCGCCGCCGCCGCTCCTCGTGCCCCCAGTTCTGGGCCCCTTTATAGGGCGCGATATAGCCGTTGATCAGCCACAACTCGCCGCCCTCGACGCTGGCGTAACTCTCGGCAATGTTGGACCCGCCTTGCCGCAACGACTTCACTTCTGACCCCAGCAGCATGATCCCCGCTTCCAGATCGGATTCGATGTGGTAATCGAACCGCGCGCGGCGATTTTCTGCGATGAGCTTGGAATTGGGATCGGACTTTTCCACCATGATCCTGCTGAGATAGGCGAGCCATGGGCC
>JANLQT010000644.1:0-1687 GCA_031368035.1 Rhodobacterales bacterium
GCCCTCCTGAAAGGCCGTACCCCCACCACCGACGCCGCTGTCCTGCAAAACGCCACCGCAGGCGGCACCATCTGCCTTGGCAAGACCCACATGTCGGAACTTGCCTTCTCCGGCCTCGGCCTGAACCCAATCACCGCCACCCCGCCCTGCATCAACGATGACACCGCCGTCCCCGGAGGCTCCTCCTCTGGCGCGGCCATCTCCGTTGCCCAGGGCCTCGCCCCCGCCGCCATTGGCTCGGACAGCGGCGGATCGGTCCGCGTCCCCGCCGCCTGGAACGATCTTGTCGGCCTGAAAACCTCTGTGGGCCGCTTGCCAATGGCCGGGGTGGCCCCGCTGTTCGAAAGCTTCGACACCATCGGCCCCCTCGCCCATTCCGTCGAGGATTGCGCTGCCCTCCTCGCCCTCCTTTCCGGCACCAAACAAGCCGATCTGACCGGCGCCTCCCTCGCCGGAAGCCGCCTCGCCGTGCTTGAAACATTGGTGCTCGACGACCTCCGCCCCGGCCCCGCCAAAGGCTTTGACGACGCGCTGACCCGCATGACCCGTGCCGGAGCCCAGATCACCCGCCTCACTTTCCCCGCCATGCCCGAAATCCTCAGCCTCGCCGGAACCCTTGTCGCACCAGAAGCTTACGCGATCTGGAAAGACGTGATCGAGGCCGCGCCGCACAAGATGTTCCCCCGCATCCTTGAACGCTTCCGCTCCGGCGATGCGGTCAAAGCGACCGATTTCATCAACGGCTGGCGGCGTCTGCGCGTCCTGCGCGCCGAATGGGCGCTGGCGACGGCGGGCTTTGACGCGGTGCTGCTGCCAACCTCGCCCATCCTGCCGCCCCACGCCCAGCGCCTGCTGACCGATGCCGACTATTACAACACCGAAAACCTGCTCGCTTTGCGCAACACGCGGCTCGGGAACCTGCTGGATCAAGCCGTGCTGACGCTGCCCACCTCGGTCCCCTCCGCCGGGATCAGCCTGATGGTCCCCCCGGGACAGGAAGAACGCCTGCTGCGCCTCGGCAGCGCGGCCGAACGCGCGCTGCACTAGGCACTCCCGGCGTGATGGCTGCATCACCCATCCTACGGGCGCATGCACCCAACTGGCAGGATGGGTGATCGACCCATCATTTCCGTGCGCTCTGCCGCCCGTCGCCACGGCGCAAATGCCACACGCCGCCCTCCATCAACTCGCTGCCCCGCCTAGTTTTTCTAGACCCAATCCCAATCCCCCGCTATCTTCCCTGTAAACGGGGCGAAACGACCCCGGGTGTGAGGCAGTAATGGCGTATCCAGAGCGGTTTTCAAACCTGCCGGATTATGCGTTTCCGCGTTTGCGGGCGCTGCTGGACGCGCATGCCCCGGGCGGGCCCCCCATCGCCATGTCCATCGGCGAGCCGACCCACCCGATGCCCGATTTTGTCGGCCCCATGCTGCAAGCCAACTTGCAAGGTTTCGGCCAATATCCCCCCAACGACGGCACCCCCGAACTTCTGACCGCCATCACGAACTGGCTGAACCGGCGCTACGGCGTCACTGTCGCGCAAGACCGCATCATGGCCCTGAACGGCACGCGAGAGGGCCTGTTCAACGCCGCCCTCGCCGTAGCCCCGGAACGCAAGAACGGCGGCACCCCCGCCTTCCTGATCCCCAACCCGTTCTACCAGGTCTATACCGTCGCCGCCGTCACC
>JANLQT010000657.1:0-1616 GCA_031368035.1 Rhodobacterales bacterium
GCCGCCAAGCCCGTTTTCATCACCCGGATACCAGTTCTGCACCGTCGAGTATTTCACCTCGGCATCTTCCAAAATCACCAGCTCCACCACCGCCGCATGAAGCTGCGAGATGTCACGCTTGGGCGCGGTGCAGCCTTCCAGGTAGCTGACATAAGACCCACGGTCGGCAATGATCAGCGTGCGCTCGAACTGGCCGGTGTTCTCGGCGTTGATGCGGAAATAGGTCGAAAGCTCCATCGGGCAGCGCGTGTTCGGCGGGATATAAACGAAAGAGCCGTCCGAAAACACCGCGCTGTTGAGCGTGGCGAAGAAGTTGTCCGAGGCGGGAACCACCGTCCCCAGATACTTCCGCACCAGTTCCGGATATTCCCGAACCGCTTCCGAGATCGAGCAGAAGATCACCCCGGCCTTCTTCAGTTCCGCCTTGAACGTGGTGCCCACGGAGACGCTGTCAAACACCGCATCCACCGCCACGCGCCGCTCGCCCTCGGGCGCCTCGACGCCGGCCAGCAAAGCCTGCTCTTTCAGGGGGATGCCCAGCTTGGCATAGGTCGCCAGCAGCTTGGGGTCCACATCGGCCAGGCTTTTCGGCTTGACCGACATGCTCTTGGGTTTGGCGTAATAATACTGATCCTGATAGTCTATGGCCGGATGATGCACCATCGCCCAGGTCGGCTCTTCCATGCCCTGCCAGCGCCGGAACGCCTCCAGCCGCCAGTCCAGCAGCCATTCCGGCTCGCCATTCTTGCTGCTGATCAGCCGGACGATATCCTCGTTCAGCCCCTTGGGCGCGTATTCCGTCTCGATATCGGTCTGCCAGCCGTATTTGTAGGTGCCGGACATGGCCTGCACGGTCTCGATCGTCTCACGATCGACGCCATCTCGAACGTCCGGGCCTCGAACTTCGGTTTCCACCAGTGCCATAACCGTCTTCCTTCCTAACTCATCCGCGACCGGATGCGCCGGTACTCGCGCGTCCAAACCTCGGCGAACCGCTCGACCTCGTCCCGCGTCACCCCCGGCCCCAGCGAGACGCGGATGGCCTGCGCCGCCTGACCTGCGTCAAACCCCATCGCGCTCAACACCCGGCTGGCCTTGACCTTGCCGCTGGAACAGGCCGAGCCCGCCGAGATGGCAAAGCCCGCAAGGTCCATCGCCATGACCTGAGTCTCGCCCTTCCAGCCCTTTGCGATCAGGCACAAAGTGTTGGGCAGGCGGGTCTCTCTATTCCCGACAGAAATAGTATCAAATTCCGGCAAGGACAATGCGGAATCTAGAATATCTCTAAATTGGGCGACTTCCTCCCAGACGCCGTTTGCCAGATCGCGCGCCGCCGCCTCTGCCGCCGCCCCGAAACCGGCTATGCCGATCAGGTTTTCCGTGCCCGCCCGCCGCCCCATTTCCTGGCCCCCACCCTTGATCTGGCTGGGCACCTCCACCCCGCGCTTGACCACCAATGCGCCAATCCCCTTCGGCCCGCCCAGCTTGTGCGCCGACACCAGCCCCATGGTCAGGTCCAGCCAGCCAAACGCCACCGGCAACTTGCCAAAGGCCTGGGTCAGGTCTGACACCGCGAGGCCTGCCGGCAACGCCTGCACCACCCCCGTCTCCGAATT
>JANLQT010000724.1:0-3689 GCA_031368035.1 Rhodobacterales bacterium
GACGGCGTCAATTCCGTGGTCGGATGCACGCTGATGGGCGTGGTGTTCGGGCTGTTCGGGGTTTGACCAAGGGGCGGTGCGAGCACGCACCCTACCTATAACCGGAACGGAAATGGGGGGCCCGCACCCCTACGGACCCCCCACTCACCCCACGTGCTCCCTAGCACCACACGTGTATGAAAAGGTCCGGGACATGCTGTCCGTGAGACAGGGATAGCCGGGAATCACCCTAGCTTGCAACCTTGGCTTGCGCGGCAATTGAGGCAAAAGCGTTCGGTCAGGCGCAGCGCGGCGGAGTTTTCGAAAACTCCGGTTCGATTTCTTTGAAGAAATCGGGGGCGCAGGGGCGGGCTATTTCGTGCCGGGATCGGGCAGCAGGAAGGCGACAATGCCCAGCACGGGCAAAAAGGCGCAGATCTGGTACACGGCCACGATGCCCCAGGCGTCGGCCACCACTCCCAGAACGGCGGCTCCGATGGCGGCAACCCCGAACGCGAGGCCGAACAGCAGGCCCGCGACCATGCCGGTGCGGTCGGGCATCAGGTCCTGCCCATAGACCACCATGGCCGGAAAGGCCGAGGCGAGGAACATCCCGGCCAGCGCCGCGACGATCACCGTCGGGATCAGCGGCAGCCAGGGCAGGGCCAGCGTCAGCGGCAGGATGCCGAGGATGGACCACAGGATCACGGCGCGGCGGCCAATGCGGTCGCCGATCGGGCCGCCGAGGATGGTGCCGGCGGCCACGGCGGCCAGGAAGATGAACAGGCACAGCTGAGCCTGCTGGATGGTCAGGCCAAACCGCTCAATCAGGTAGAAGGTGTAATAGCTGCTGATCGAGACGTTGTAGACGAACTTCGAGAACATCAGCACGATCAGGATCACCATGCCGCGGGTGACGACGGCGCGTGGCAGGGGTGTCCCGCTGCGGGCGCGGCGTTTGCGGGCGAGGGCGCGGTCGGCTCCGGTCGAGACATACCAGCGCCCGACCGTCCACAGCAGCAGCATGCCGGCCATGGCGACCCCCGCGAACCAGGTGATCGAACCTTGGCCGCGCTGGATGACGATGAACGCTGCCGCCAGCGGGCCGAGGGCGGAGCCAGCGTTGCCGCCGACCTGGAACAGCGATTGAGCAAAGCCGGGACGGGTGCCGGCCGCGAGGCGGGCGATGCGCGACGCCTCGGGGTGGAAGATCGACGAGCCGAGGCCGATGAGCGCGACGGACAGCAGGACCACGGTGAAGCTGGTGGCATGGGCCAGGGCGACAAGGCCAAGGCCGGTGGAGGCCATGCCGGCGGACAGGGCGTAAGGCAGCGGGCGTTTGTCGGTGTAAAGCCCGATCAGCGGTTGCAGAATGGAGGCCGTGCCCTGAAACACCAGCGTGATCAGGCCGATCTTGGTGAAGTTCAGCGACAGGTTCTGTTGCAGCAGCGGATAGGCCGCCGGGATCAGCGACTGCATCAGGTCATTCAGCAAATGACCCAGCGAGACGGCCAGAATGATCGGCAGGACGGTGGAATCGGCAGAAAGGGGGGAATGGGGCCTGGACGTCACGGGAAAGCCTGAAGTTGCGGTGCATGGGCACCTTTGCCGGGCCGCCCCGGAATGTCCATGGCCCGAACGACCACGGACACGCAGACCCCATTCCTGAATTCGGATCAGCCGTAAATGGCTTCCTTGCCGAAATGCTTGACCAGCATGTAATACACCACGGCACGGTGCTTGCTGCGTTCAGACTTGCCATAGGTGGTGATGACGGCGTCGATGGCTTCCATCAGCTTGGGGCTGTCGGGCAGGCCCAGCTTCTTCATCAGGAAGTTGGCCTTGATCGTCTCAAGTTCCGAGGCATCAGAGCCCGCAACGGTCGAACTGTCAGCGTTGTAGATCGCCGGGCCGCAACCGATGGTCACTTTGGTCAGAAGCGCCATGTCCGGTGTCATCTTGCACTTGGTTTTCAAGTCATCGGCGTATTTGGCGATCAGATCGTCGCGTTTGCTCATGTCACTACCCCTCACAGCCCGCATTGGCGGGTCCAACGGCCGGAATGGCCGGTGGCGGGCAATCTATGCAGGAAGTCTGCCGCGACAAAGGGAAATCTGGCCGAAGGTTCCCCCTCGGCCAGACAGCGCCATGCATTTCAGATGCATCAATAGCGCCCGAGTCTTTCTTCAATAACGATAGTGTTCGGCCTTGAACGGGCCGTCGATCTTGACGCCGATGTAGTCGGCTTGTTCGGCCTTCAGCACCGTCAGCTTCACGCCGATCTTCTTCAGATGCAGGCGGGCGACCTTTTCGTCCAGCGCCTTGGGCAGGATGTAAACGCCGGGGGCATAGTCCTTGCCCTTGGTCCAAAGCTCGATCTGGGCGAGGACCTGGTTGGTGAAGGACGCGCTCATCACGAAGGACGGATGGCCCGTGGCGTTGCCGAGGTTCAACAGGCGACCTTCGGACAGAAGGATGATGCGATTGCCCGAGGGCATCTCGATCATGTCCACCTGTTCCTTGATGTTGGTCCATTTGTGGTTGCGCAGGGCGGCGACCTGGATCTCGTTGTCGAAATGGCCGATGTTGCCGACGATGGCCATGTCCTTCATCGCGCGCAGATGCTCGATGCGAATGACGTCCTTGTTGCCGGTGGTGGTGATGAAGATGTCGGCAGTGGCGACTTCGTCTTCCAGCAGCGTCACTTCGTAGCCGTCCATCGCGGCTTGCAGCGCGCAGATCGGGTCAACTTCGGTGACTTTGACCCGGGCACCAGCGCCGCGCAGCGAGGCGGCAGAGCCCTTGCCGACGTCGCCATAGCCGCAGACGACGGCGACCTTGCCGGCCATCATCGTGTCGGTGGCGCGGCGGATGCCGTCGACCAGCGATTCCTTGCAGCCGTATTTGTTGTCGAACTTCGACTTGGTGACGCTGTCATTCACGTTGATCGCCGGGAAGGGCAGCAGGCCCTTCTTGTGCAGGTCATACAGGCGGTGGACGCCGGTGGTGGTTTCTTCGGACACGCCCTTGATCGCGGCTTTGGTCTTGGCAAACCAGCCGGGGCTTTGCTTCATCCGCTTCTGGATTTGCAGCTTGATGACTTCTTCTTCTTCGGATTGCGGCACCGAGAGGACGTCCTCGCCAGCCTCCATCCGCGCGCCGAAGAGGACATACAGCGTTGCGTCGCCACCGTCGTCGAGGATCATGTTCGCGCCTTCGGGGAACATGAAGGACCGATCCAGATAGTCCCAATGCTCGGTCAGGGACTGGCCCTTGACGGCGAACACCGGGATGCCGGCCTTGGCGATGGCGGCGGCGGCGTGATCCTGGGTCGAGAAGATGTTGCAGGACGCCCAGCGCACATCGGCGCCAAGGACCACCAGCGTTTCGATCAGCGCGGCGGTCTGGATGGTCATGTGCAGGCTGCCGACGATCCGCGCGCCTTTCAGCGGCTTGGCGGCGCCAAACTCCTCGCGGCAGGCCATCAGGCCGGGCATTTCAGTTTCGGCGATCACCAGTTCCTTGCGGCCAAATTCCGCGAGTGCAATGTCTTTTACGATGTAATCCGCGGCCATGCGGGTGCTCCTTGATCAACAGGTTGCCGGGCAGATAGCATTGTCTTGGGCTTAGGGCAACTTTGGCAGGGCAATGAAACAACCTCGCGCATGGCAACGCATGCTTTCCGGGCGAAGGCTGGACCTGCTGGACCC
>JANLQT010000731.1:0-2751 GCA_031368035.1 Rhodobacterales bacterium
AGGCCGCGGCGACGGCATCGGCGTCGTAGTTCGGGAATTTCAACGTCGCCATGTCGATCTCGGCGCTCAGCTGCCCGTTGATCCAGACCGTGGCGCGCGGCTTGACGCCGACCACACGCACGCGGAAGCTGTTCCAGCCGAGGAAGTTCCACTGAGCCAGGAAATCCTCCACTTTGCCCGCGTGCAACAGCAGGTCACGCTTGGCCGGGCTCCAGGGTTCAACCGTGGTGGCAGGATCGTCGGGTCGCAGGCCGGTGGGCTTGCCCGACGCATCCCGCGTCACGTCGACTGAAAAGGGCACGGCATGGAACCCGCTGATCCCGTTGCCATAAAACCCGCCAATTGAGCCGGACTGCCGATGGTCGATCAGCACCTGCAACCCGTGGAAACTATGGGCACGCTTCCGGAGCATGACGCCTGTATCGGCAGGCCAATCCGGGTTCGCCTCGAAGGTCAGTTCGAAATCGGCGTATTTCTTCTGGCTGACCAGATAGCCGCCCCAGCCGCTGCCGGGCCTATCCTGCCGCCCGACGATGGCGCCATCTTCGACCGTCCAGACGGCGGGATGCAGGGCAGCCTTCTCGTTATAGTCATCAGGAAAGAACCCCGGATAGGCCTGCTGCACGGTCGGGCCACCCGGCCACATCTCGTCATAAGTGCGGGGCACGGAAAACCAACCGTCCAGCGTCTTGCCGTAGAACAGCGGAACAATTCCCTCGGCGTCTTTTTGGGTCATCGTCTTTCTCCCGTTGAAATCGTCAGGCTTTGGCGGCGGCAATCTCGCCGCCCATGATGATCAGCGACAGAACCTGATCCTTGGTCGCCTCGGACGTGTTCAGCCTGCCCACGACCTTGCCGTCGGCCATCACCACCATCTTGTCGGCCAAATCGAAGACGTCGTTGATGTCGTGGCTGATCAGCAAGATCGCGACGCCCTCGGCCCGCAGCCGCTGGATCAGGTCCTTGAACAGCAGCGTCTCGCTGGGGCCCAGCGCGGCGGTCGGCTCGTCCAGGATCACCACGCGCGCCTTGAAGTGGACGGCGCGGGCAATGGCGATGGACTGTTTCTGCCCGCCCGAAAACGTCTGCACCAGGTTGTCAATGTTCTTGAATCGCGGGTTGATCCGCCCCAACACCTCGACCGCCGCCGCCCGCATTTCCGCCCTCCGGCGGAAGATGCCGAACCGGCGGAGTTCACGCCCCAGGAAGATGTTCGACGCCGCGTCCAGATTACCGGCCAGCGCCAGCGTCTGATAGATCGTCTCGACCCCGGCCTGGCGCGAACTTTTCGGGCCCGAGATATTGACCGCCTTGCCGTCGATCTCGATCAAACCGCGGTCGCGCGGAACCGATCCGGCCAGAACCCCGGCCAACGTGGATTTGCCCGCGCCGTTGTGGCCCAGAAGCGCCATCACCTGACCGGCGTGAAGGTCCAGATCGACGTTGTCTACCGCATGGACCCCGCCGAACAGCACGTCGATGCCGCGCATGGAAACGATGGGCTGGCTCATTTGTGCTGCTCCAACTCGCGGCGGATGGCGCGCTTGGCGATCCGGTTCTGGATATGGGTGGTGCGACTGTCGCTGTAGAGCGCCAACAGGATCACCAGCCCCTGCGTCGCCGTCTGGAACGTGGTGGGGAACCCCACCAGGTTCAGCCCGTTGCTGATCATGCCGATGGTCAAGGAGCCGAAGACCGTGCCCAGCACCATCAGCCGCCCGCCGGTGATCGGCGTGCCGCCGATCACCACCGCCGCCACGACCAGCAGCAGCAGGTTCGACCCCGCGCCGATCTGGGCCGTGGCTGACCGCGCCGTCAGCAAAATGCCCGCCAGACCCGAAAAGAAGCCCATCATGGTGAACAACTTGAAGCGAAGCCAGCCGGTCGAGATGCCCGAGACACGGACCGCCTCCGGGTTGTTGGCCAGCGCCACGATATGCTGGGCGAAGACTGTGCGTTTCTGCACCACAACCATGATGACGATCAGCGGCAGCAGGATCAGCGTCGGCGTCGAAAACGGCCAAATCCGGCCTTGACCCAGCACGGTGAAGCCGGCGGGCAGGCCGGTGATCGGGGTCATATTGGTCAAGACATACATCATGCCCTGAAAGACCGCGCCAGTGGCCAGCGTCACGATGAAGCACGGCAAGCGCAGCGCCGAGATGATCCCGGCATTCAGCATGCCGCAAATCAGGCCCAGCCCCAGCCCGGCCAGCACCGCCAACGGAACCGGCCAACTGCCGGTCACCATCAGCCAGGCGACGAGCGTGCGCGCCATGGCGCTTGGCACACCACCACTGGCCTGGTTTTGCGCCGCCCCGTGGCCGGTTTTGTCTCCGCCGTTGACACAAGGTGACGGGTCTATCCTACCTTCAGGACAAATTCGCAGATGGAACGACGGGCCCGCTGCAGGACATTTGTCCCTTCACAGCGATGGCCACATTCAACAGGTCGATGACCGATGCGAACAGCAAACTGATCGCGGCAAAAAACTTCAGGCTACTCGTCGTCGCCGTTCCTGTTCCTAATCAGCTCCGGGCTGTCAGCAGGGCAATGGCACCCTTGAACTCGCGCTGGTGATAGGCGCGTTCGTCTTCGCCGAAGCCCGGCCCGCGGCCAAGCTTGCGCGCCTGCTGATGGAACCCTTTGGTCGCGTCGCCTTGCCCGACTTTGCTGACCACAAGCGAGGCCAGGAACGGCGCGCCGCTGTCGGCGTCGCCGGCCATGGTTGCCTCGAGCGCCTGCGTCACT
>JANLQT010000008.1:0-3476 GCA_031368035.1 Rhodobacterales bacterium
CAAAGGCGGGGCTGGCCATGGGCGTCTCCATCGTCCTTGACCTAATGCCTGGGCCCCGCCGCGTCCAGCGCCCTATGGCTTTTCTTCACCGGCCCTATCGGCTACCCAAGGGAAGATGAGGAGTGCCATGCGCCAAAATCCGATCCGCCGCCCGATGTCCGCCCTTGCCCCGATACTGACGCTTTGCCTTGTCTTGACCGGCTGCGCGACGGTGTCTCAGTCAAAATACAACCCGTTCAACTGGTTCAAATCCGCCACCTCAACCGAGGTGCCGGTGCTGTACCAGGCGCCGCCGGACCAGCGGCTGCTGGTGGCGCAGGTGACGGCGCTGAAAATCGAACAGACCCCCGACGGCGCGATCCTGCGCGCCACGGGCCTGCCGCCCAGCCAGGGCTGGTGGAAAGCCGCGCTGGTCAAGATCGATCAGGATGATGCGGTCCGGCTGGTTTATGAGTTCCGCCTGTACCCGCCGCTGGCCCCCGCGCCCGCCAGCACGCCGCGGTCGCGCGAAATCACGGTGGCCGTGGCGCTGAGCAATCAGCAATTGCAGGGTATCTCGACCATCACCGTGCAGGGCGGGACCAACGCGCTTAGCAGCAGGCGGTAGCGCCGGGCCCCAAGGTAGCTGCCTCCGGCGGGGATATTTGGGGCTTCCATGATAACGCGAGGTGGCAAGGCCAGTCTGCGCAAGGAGGAAGCTGGATGATCCTGGTTGCAGGCGAGATTCTGGTCGAGATCATGGCCGATGCGCCGGGTGTTGGCTTTCGCGCGCCCATCGCGCTGACCGGGCCCTATCCGTCCGGCGCCCCGGCGATCTTTGCCGCGCAGGCGGCGCGGCTGGGGGCAAGTGTGGCGATGATCTCGGCCGTCGGGCGGGATGATTTCGGCGTCGTCACGCTGGACAGATTGCGTGCCGACGGGGTGGATATGTCCGCCGTCAGTCTGGGAGATCGCCCAACGGGCACGGCCTTTGTGCGCTATCGGACGGATGGGGGGCGGGATTTCGTCTTCAACCTGCGCCATGCGGCCTGCGGGGCGCTGCGCCCGGGCAAGGCGGCGGCGCGGGCAGTGGCGGCGGCGGCGCATCTGCATGTGATGGGATCGTCCCTGCCCATTCCCTGGGTGCGGCGCCTGGTCCTGACCGCGGCGCCGCAGATCAAGGCGCGGGGCGGCACGGTGTCGTTTGATCCCAACTTGCGGCGCGAAGTGATGGACAGCCCCGGCATGGCAGAGGCGATGCAGGCGGTACTGGGCATGACGGATGTGTTCTTGCCCTCGGGCGAGGAATTGTGGCTTTTGACCGGGACCCGGGCCGGCGACGACGCGGCGGCGCTGGCTGACCTGCGCGCTCGGGGTGTGGGTCTGGTGGTTCACAAGCAGGGCGCTGCCGGGGCGAGGGTGCACGCCGCGGGCACCAGCGCGTTTTGCCCCGGATTTGCCGTGCGCGAAGTGGACCCCACCGGCGCGGGTGATTGCTTTGGCGCGGCCTTTGTCACCGGCTGGCGCGCCGGTCTGCCCCTACCCGAGGCCCTGCGCCGGGCCTGCGCGGCGGGCGCGCTGGCCGTGACCCGGCGCGGCCCGATGGAGGGGGCGCCCTGGGCGGCGGAGTTGAACGCGTTTCTGGCTTGATGTTCGATTATGTTCGATTTACCGAACATCGAAAATTATCGCGTGCGGTTTCTTGACCGCGCCGTGTCAATCGCGCAAGAAGGGAGTGCAGGAGTATCCGCCATGTCCAACCTCCCAAGCCCGTCTGACCTGTTCATCATCGGCGGTGGCATCAACGGCTGCGGCATCGCCCGGGACGCCGCGGGCCGCGGGTTAAGCGTGACGCTGGCTGAACAGGGCGACCTTGCGCAGGGCACCTCTTCGGCCTCGACCAAGCTGTTTCATGGCGGCCTCCGCTATCTGGAATATTTCGAGTTCCGCCTGGTGCGCGAAGCCTTGCAGGAACGTGAGACGCTGCTGGCCGCCATGCCGCACATCTCGTGGCCGATGCGCTTCGTGCTGCCGCTGTCGCCGCAGATGCGGTTCGAGGGGACGACGCCGACCTCGAAGCTGCTGGGGGTGTTCATGCCCTGGCTGAAGGGCCGCCGCCCCGATTGGCTGATCCGGCTGGGGCTTTTGATCTATGATTCCATCGGCGGGCGGAGGGTGCTGCCGGCCACGCGGGCGCTTGATCTGACGCGCGATCCCGCAGGTCTGGTGTTGAAGCCGGGCTTTGCCAAGGCCTATGAATATTCGGACTGCTGGGTGCAGGATTCGCGTCTGGTGGCGCTGAACGCCAGGGATGCGGCCCTGCGCGGAGCGGTGATCCTGACCCGGACCCGGGTCATTCAGGCGGACCGCGAGGGTGCGCTTTGGCGCGTCGTCACCGAAGACGCGCTTGGCCAGACCACGCATTACGCCCGCGCCTTGGTCAACGCGGCAGGCCCCTGGGTCACCCAGGTCTTGCGCGGCACGATCCATGTGCCGTCCAGGGAGGGCGCGCGGCTGGTACGCGGCAGCCATATCGTCACGCGCAAGCTGTACGACCACGACCGCTGCTATTTCTTTCAAGGGCAGGACGGGCGGATCATCTTCGCCATTCCGTACGAGGGCAATTTCACCCTGATCGGCACCACCGAACAGGACCACAAGGGCCCGCCCGGCGAAGCGCAGATCACTCAAGCCGAGCGCGACTACCTGATCGCCTTTGCCAACCAGTATTTCCGCAAACCCCTGACGACCGACGACGTGGTCTGGGCCTATTCCGGGGTGCGGCCGCTTTATGACGACGGGGCCAAGTCAGCCACCGCCGCGACGCGGGAATATGTGCTGACGCTGGACACGGCGGGCCCTGCCCTGCTGAACGTCTTTGGCGGCAAGATCACCACCTATCGCCGCCTGGCCGAGGCGGCTTTGGCCAAGCTTGCCGCGCCGTTGGGCGTCACCAAAGGCGACTGGACCGCCCGCGTCCCCCTGCCCGGGGGCGACTTTCCCTTGGCTGACAAGCCCCGCCTGATCGCCGATCTGCACGCCGCCCATCCCTTCCTGACCGAGGCTGAGGCCACCCGCCTGATCCGCGCCTATGGCACTGATGCCGCGCTGATCCTGGGGGCTGCCACCTCGCCCGAGGCGCTGGGCCGCGATTTCGGCGCCGGGCTTTACGAGGCCGAGGTGCGCTGGCTGATGGACAAGGAATGGGCGCGCGCGGCGGCAGATGTGGTCTGGCGGCGCACGAAACTGGGCCTGCGGATGACCCCGGACCAGATCGAGGCGCTGGATCATTGGATGCAGGCGCAGGCCTGACTTTCCGGGCCAGTGCGGCTATTCAGACGGCAAGGGAGACCCAAGATGACCCATATCCTCGCGCTCGATCAGGGCACGACCTCGACCCGCGCCATCATCTTTGACGCCCGCCTGCGGCCCGTGGCCAGTGCGGCGCAGGAATTCCCGCAGCACTTCCCCGCCTCGGGTTGGGTCGAGCATGACCC
>JANLQT010000050.1:0-2822 GCA_031368035.1 Rhodobacterales bacterium
GGTCTAGCCGTTATTCCCCCGATCGTCGTTCGCGACGAACTGGAATCGGGGCTCTTGACCGAGGCTGCGAAGTTCGATGATCTGACCGAGGCCTTCCTCGCGGTCACACTTCAGCGCCGATTCCCCAATCCGCTGCTGACCGGGCTGCTACCATCCTGAAGAGATTGGCACGCACCCCGGAGTTGCCTCGGATCGGCGCGCATAACGTTGATTGACAACAGCACTAAGACCTTGCTGAGCTTGACAGAAAGAAGCACTTCGGCGGAGCCGCTCAGCTGGATTCGAACGTAAGCGTCCGGTCTGACCGCTATCGGTTCCAGTGCCAGGGCAGCAGGTCATCGACTTTGGTGATCTTGTAGTCGGGGATACGGGCGATGGTGTCTGCGAGCCAGGCGTGGGGATCGACGGCATTTAGCTTGGCGGTTTCGATCAGGGTGTAGGCGATGGCGGCGGCTTTGCCCCCGGCTTCGGAGCCGACGAAGAGGTAATTCTTCCGCCCGAGGGCGATGGTGCGCATGCCGCGTTCGGCGGTGTTATTGTCCAGTTCCAGGATGCCGTGGTCGAGATAGGGGCGTAGGCGTTCCATGCGGGTCAGAGCATAGCGGATGGCGGCCGCGAGCGGGGATTTGCCTGAGATCGTAGTGAGTTGCATGGCCAGCCATCGTTCCAGATCGTCGAAGACCGGGGCGGCATGGGCGCGTCGAAGTTCGGCGCGGCGGTCTGGCGGGGAGCCTCTGGCTTCCTTCTCGACGGCATAGAGTTGAGCGATCCGGCCGATGGCCTCTTCGGCAATCGGTGAGCCCTGTGACCGGTGAATGTCCACGAACTTGCGCCGCACATGGGCCATGCAGGCGACTTCACGGATGGCGCCGGAGCGGTAGAGGTCTTCGAACCCGGCATAGCCGTCGGCATGCATCCAGCCGCGGAACCGGGCAAAATGGTCCTTGGGATTCTGGCCTTTGCGGTCGCCGGAGAACCGATACCAGGCGGCGGGTGGGGCCTGCCCGCCCCAAGGGCGTTCGTCGCGGCATAGGTCCACAGCCGCGCAGTCTGGGTTTTACCCGTGCCAGGTGCGAGCATGCTGATAGGCGTGTCATCGGCAAAGATTGCCTCCGCGGACAGGACATGGCGCCCGATGGCATCGGCCAGAGGTTCCAGTAGGGCTGTCGTCTTGCCGACCCAATCGGCCGAGGTCGATCTGTCGAGGTCCAAACCCTCGCGGTCGAAGATCTGGCTCTGGCGATACAAAGGAAGATGGGCGGCATACTTGCTGACCAGAACATGGGCCAACAGACCCGGGCCAGGGCGGCCGCGCTCGATCGGACGCGAGGGCAGTGGCGCTTGGACGAACCGCTCGCAGCAGGAACAGGTCAACCGGGGCCGGACGATCCGGTTCATGATGAATCGGCCCGGCACATACTCCAGTTCTTCCGTGACATCCTCGCCAATCCGGCGCAGACGCCCGCCACAATCGGCACAGGCTTCTGTGCTCGGCGTCAGCTCAACTTCCATCCGGGGGATGTGGTCCGGGATCGGACGGCGCTCGGGCTTGTCCTTCTCCTCAATGTTCGGCAGCTTCATCCGTGCCGTCATCGCAGCGGCAGCAATCTCGCTGGTCTCCAGCGCCAACTGCAACTGCTCGGCCGTCTCGGACGAGGCCCCAAACCGGTGCGCCCTGTGCCCAGCCAACTGGTGCCGCAGCTTCTCGATCAGGACGGCCTGCGCCTTGAACTCGGCCAGAAGCCGCGCGGTGAAGCTGCGCAGCTCCTCGGGGTCTTCCGGCAAGGTTAGGGTCTGATCCAGCATGCAGACAGTTTATCCCACTGTATTCGTTGTGGGAATCATTGATTGCAGGATGAACAGATTATCCCGATGCCAAGGGCCGCCAAGTCCGCTGCGGTGCCCGCCAGTCGATGCCCTCCAAGAGCATCGACGACTGCGCAGGCGACAACGCGACCCTCCCCTCCTTCGCCGAGGGCCAGACGAACCGGCCCTGTTCCAGGCGCTTCATAAACATGCACGCGCCCTGACCGTCCCACCAGATGACCTTCACCAGATCGCCACGGCGACCGCGGAGCACGAACAGATGCCCGGCAAAGGGATCCTGCTTCAGTACCGCCTCGGCCTGTGCGGCCAAAGCAGCGAACCCCTTTCGCATGTCCGTCACCCCGGCTGCCAGCCAGACCCTTGTATTGGCTGGAACCGGGATCACGCCGTCAGACCCCAGATCAGACGCACCAGAATCTCGGGATCATAGCTGCCGCTGATCCGCATCCGATGCCCGCCCGCCATCTCGATCTCGATATGGTTCCCTGCAGCCGGCATCTGCTGGATCACCGGCGCTTCCTTGACGACCTCCACCGGCAGAAAGCGCAAACCGGCTTCCTCTGATCCCGTTCCGGACTTGGGCCGATACTTGGGATCGCGCAGCCATTTGAAGATCAGGTTCGCGTTCACCGTATAGCGAAGCGCCACCTGAGTCACGGAAACGCCCGGCGCAGTCGTCTGCAAGCAGATCGACCGCTTCTCTTCATCCGTCCAAAGCCGCCTCGTCCGCCGCGCCATCAAGCACCATAGTGTCCACCAACCATAGTGGACACTAACCGGCACCAACATGCCGCGGCAGAGCGGTCAGACCGGACGCTTACATTCGAACGCAGTTTGGTCGATTTTGTTGACCTAAATGTTCCATCCCGGATGATTACATAGACCCTCGGCGCTCGGCATTTTTCATGGCAAAGTCGATCCTGAGGGACATTCGAAGCGGGGTGCGGACATGCTGATCCATCTTCACAAGCAGGCGACGACGACGCCGAAGGTTC
>JANLQT010000055.1:0-7657 GCA_031368035.1 Rhodobacterales bacterium
GGGCCTTCTGCACTGTCAATTCGGATGGGTAGGTCCAACCCGTCCGGTCCTGCAGCAAATGGCGGTTGTCATAGCACCATTCCTGAATTGAGGTCGTGCCCGTCTTGTGGATTCCTATATGGAGAATTGCGCGCTTCATACTTGGTGTTCTTTCATGACCTAATTGTTCAGGCGCCGGCTTCAACCGAAGTGTTTGCCCGGAACTCGGCGACCTTTTCGGCCAACAGCAGTTCACTTTTCGATACCACCTCGTCGTACTGGGTATTCTCGAACCCCCAGATCGTCGAGATGACGTCAGGGCGATGGCCGACCAGAAACGGCACCGACAGGATCACCCGGATGCCATTACGCTTTTCCATATAACGGTCGATCGTGTTGGAATACACGTCGCGGTCGGTAGGGTCCCACTCGGCGAGATAGTCCATGATATCATGGTTGTAGATGTTGAAAACCATGCTTACGGCACGGTCGATATGGACAAAGGTTTGACCCTCGAAATCCTCGACCTTCAACACGCGCAAGTCGGCGTGGGCATCGGCGATGAAGCCCGAGTACACGTCCCATTCGTGCTGGCCCAGATAGCGGTCTACCACGGCAATCCGCGCATCGAAATCCGGCGGGAACAGCACGTCGTCTTCGCAAATCACCGCCCGGTGCGTATTCGCCTTGCGCAAACGGCCGAACATATGCCGATAGCTGAGAGCCGCCCCGACCCAGCCGGGCGTATATTTCAGCCCGTCCCAGATCTGAAAACCCGCTTGCCCCTGCGCCTGTGCCCGGAACAGGGCGCGGCGGTCGGGGGTCTCGGGTAGGCTGAGGCACAGCATCGGGTCCTCCGACACCGGCATCGGATAATCGGCGGCCCGACTTTCAAACCTGTCAAGGCCGATCATGTTCTGGCCCAGAAGGAAGCGGCGGAAATAGATTTCGAACGTGTTTTCCGCCCGGCCCACAAAATCGGTGATTTTGCGACGGCGCGCCAAAGCTTCGTCGGTGCCATCGGCATAGGGGCGCAACAGCCGGACCAGAGCCTCGATGTCATCCAGCGGCGCGAAATCAACGATCCCGTCCAGTTGCGCATGGTCGGCCTGGTCAGAGGACAGCTCTGACACCACCGGGGTGCCGTAGCTGAGCGCCTGATAAACCCGTGCCGTCTCCAGCAGCGCGTTTTCATAGTAATGCACGTTCAGCACCACCGCCGCCTGGCGCAATTCGCGCTCCAGCGCCTCGCCGAAAAGGTTGTTCAGCACGCGGAGTTGCGGATAGGCTGCGGAAATTGCCGCAAGGATGCGCTGACGGCGCGGGCATTTGTCGTCACCAAAGAACAATATGCCCTGCCGCGCAGCCTCGGGCGCGGGTGACAGGCCGCGGTCGGCGTCCAGCGGCACATGGAACAGCTTGTACAGCGGCAGCCCGTTCACCCGTAGGAAAGCGATGTTGGTGACAGAATAGTCGATAATCGCCCGGGCGCGGTTCAGCATGTCGAAATAGTCAGGAGTGAACCAGCGCGAGCTGACGGATTGTTCCATCTGCACGGCGACATAGTGATCGGGCAAATTTTTAAACATCTGTGGGCACAGCACAAAGACATGTCCAGCCTCGGACGCGCCATCCAGATCGGTGCGAATTGTGGCCGAGAACCCTTCTTCTTTCAGCACCCGCGCCATCATCTGCGCCAGGTTCATCACATGCGGCGTCGTCACAATGGCGCAAAGCAGCGGATCGACCAGTTTGGGTGCCGGCGGCGCTGTGGGCGCGGGGGCAACCATCTCTAGCCGCGAGCGTAGGCCCCGCGGGCCCTCCAGCAGCAGAATCTTGGTAGCAATAGCTCCGCCAATGATCATCCCACCTTTCAACCTGCTGGCGCGGCGAAAACCGTCGAAAGCTGTGGCAATGGCCCGCATTCCAGTCATCGTAGACCGCAACGGCGCCATCAGCCGCCAGGAGTGAGAGTTCGTCAGCGCCGCCATCTCGATGCGGGAGTCTAGCAGGATACGGTCCACGTCCAGATTGCGATTATGCAGGGCAGCGTTCAACTCGGCGATCTTGCGGTGCTGCGCGGTGGTCGCCGTGTCAGCAAGCATTTGAGCGTGCCTGGCCGCGCCAGTTTCGGCATCAAGTGCCGCCTGCGCCTGAGCGTAAAGGTCATTCATGCGGTTCAGTTCGGCGTTCAGCTCGGTGATCTGTCCGTCCTGCCCTTCGACGCGCTGACGGGCGGCGATCCGGGTCGTCTCGGATTCGGCGTAGTCGGTTCTCAACTGGGCAAGGTGAGCGGCCTGTTTGTCGCTGGTTTCAACCAACTTGCTGTTGACTTGCAGCGCGGTCCTGACCGTGGCAACCCCGGCATCCGACATGTCGGCCAGTATCAGTTCTGCGGCATCAAAGTCGCGCCTGACCGCATCCAGAGTGGCCTGCGCTGCTGAGGAGTTCGGGTCACGCACCAACCGTTTCAGCGAATCATGCGCCCGCAGACACCAACCGCGCAAGGTTGCCCTGCCTGCAATGTCACGCGCCTTGGCTATTTCGTGGTGCAGATCGGGACGCAGGAATTCTTCGACGAGGGGCGCGGTTTCGGGCATGGGCGCCAGCAGGCTCAGCCCCGCCTGAGCGGTGATCCGCTGGATCTCGCCCTGCCAGTCCTGCATCAGCGCTGAATAGTCGCTGAAGGCCCGCGGCAAGCCCCGCGTATGGACTTCGGCATCCAGAACATGGCGCAGCCACATGAGAGCGGCTTGTGCATCGCCAAAGCCCACTGGCCAGTTGCTGCGGCGTCTTTGCAGAGAGTCCAACACCTCGGCCGGGTTTCGGAAGGCGATCACCGGCACGACCCGGTACTTCAGATCGCTCAAGGCGCGTAGATAGATCGGCACGAACCGGCATAGCCGCGGGTCCTTCAGAACGATTTGCTTCGCCCCAGAAAATTCGCGCTCCAACAGGTCACGAATCTGAAATTCGGCGCGTGTGACCTCAGTCGGGCCAAGCCGAGAAAGCGGCAAAGTGCGGAAATCGCTCCATGACGAGCGCATGTCGGCCAGCAGGCGGTCGTTGTACAGGACGATGTTCTCGGGTTCCCAGTGCCCGGCTTCGTTGCCTTCAAGCGTGCCGATCAGGCGATCCGGAAGCGCGTAGCCCAAAAGGTTGAAAACGCGCGTGATCGCGCTTGTACCTGACCGATGCATGCCAAGTACCAAGACGCATACCTTATCCGTGGCGGTGTCTTCTGTTGGCAAAATGGCCCGCTCGTTCATCATGCTACCCGACAATGACGTCCCGGCCTTCGCCATTGCGCTTTCCTTCCAACGACATATTCCCAGTCGAAGCCGGTTTGGCGGCGACCGACCCACGGCAACGGTCCGGTCTAGCGAGTCCGTTAGTTGACGCCTTGCAGCTAATGGGAAGGTCTAGGTATGTCAACTTTCTGGGCCCCAGAGGAAGCCCGGCCCAACATGACCAAATAATCGGTTCTCGCGCCGGAATCAGCGCTCCAACGCATCGCGGAAGAACCGGTGTAACGTCACCAAGCCCAAGGTGAATGTCGTCAGCGAAATGAGAACGATGTACATGGGCGACAAGAAGCTGGTGTCCGCCCCGGGATAGAACGCAGCCCTCATGGTTGAAACCACATGCACAATCGGGTTCCAGTAGATCCAGCTCCGCATGGCTGTGGGCAGGCCATCAACAAGGAACAGGACGCCGGAAATCAGAAGCAGGGGCCGCGTCACAACGCCCCATACGATCTCATAAATGGGAAAGGCCAGAAAGAGCACCGAGTTGAAGGTGCCGATCCCCAGGGCCAACATCCCAGCAAGCGCCAGTGACTGGGCCGCTAGTGGGATGTTGACGATCACGGGAAGTTGATAAACCCAGACGATACCCGTCACCAGAAGGACGAAGACCGTACATTCGATGACAAAGTTCAGGACGAAACGTGCCGCGAGCGCGTCAAGCACGTTCACCGCCGGAAACTCCAGCAGCGGGCGAGAGAAGCGGACGGCGCTAGACACCTTATTGCCAACGGTCAGGAACAGCTGAAACGGCAGGAGCCCCGTGACGTAGAACAGAGGGAAATTCGTGCCCAGCGGTGGCGATCGGACCATCATCTGAAACAGCAGCGTCATCAGGGCAATGGTGCCAATCGGCTCGATGAACTGCCAAAGGAACCCTAGAGAGACCCGGCTATCGGTCGAGGCGATCTCGCGCATCATCAGGGCACTGGTCACGCGCAAGAACTTGAACTGGCGCGCTTTGGGGGCCTGAGCAGGTAGGGGCGGCGGATTCTGAGCTGCGGCAAAGGTAAGGTTAGGCGATGTCATCTGACTACAACAAACGGTGATATGGAGCGAGATTGCCGAAGCGAAATCTGGCGCTTGTGGCGGGGGTCCGCTACGACGTATTCTTAGCACCGTTACGCCGCAGACGCAAACAGCAGTCCCACGAAAGCCCCCTCGCGTGAACTCTCAAAGCAAAGACCCGTCGATCGCCGCTGTCGATGCAGGGGCTGAGGCCAGTAATGAAGCCGCGACTGCCGAGGTGTCGGCCGCTACGGATTCTAGCAAGGCGGAGCCCCGAGCCGTTGACGAGATATCGCCACAGCGCGCCGTAGGTGCTGGCGACCGGGGGAGGCGGCTTCAAGCTATAGACGGGGCGGTCGGACAGGGTGACATTGCGTCCGGGATGGGCAAGATGCGCGTCGGCGCACCGCCAAGTCCCGCTGGATTTGGCCCGCGCCCGATTGCGACGGAGGCAGTTGCAACAGATCCCCAAGGTTTCTCGCCTCAGCCCTTTCAGCCGGCGCCGCCCGCGCGGGTGCCCGGCCGACTCGCGCGGCCTGCATCGGGACCTGCACGATCGGCAGCCTCTGCTGCGCAGATTCGACCCAGGCACCTGGTGGTGATGGCCCTTGCCTTCCTGCTGGTCGTGGCGCCAGCAATTACCACGTCGGTTTATTTGTGGGGCTTTGCGGTAGACCAATATGTTTCGACTGCGGGATTTGCCATTCGCAATCAAAGTGCGATGACTAATCCGCTAGATTTTCTTGGGGCCTTTGGCGGCAGCAGCAGCTCTACCGCGAAGGATACCGACATTCTGCACAGTTTTGTTGGAAGTCAGCAACTTGTGCAGAAGTTGGATGAAGAGATCGACCTTCAGGCGATCTACTCTAAGCCGAAGAACGACCCGTATTTCGCCTACAACACTTCTGGTACCATTGAGGATCTTGTCGATTACTGGGGCCGAATGGTTCAGGTCAGTTACGACAACACCACTGGCCTGATGCAACTCCATGTCTATGCCTTCACGCCGGAAGATGCCCAGTTTGTCGCGAAGTCTGTTTTGAACGAAGGCTCGCTTCTGGTCAACAAACTCGCGAAGGTGGCCCGGCAGGACACGACACAATATGCCAAGAAGGCGCTGGATGATGCGGAATCCCGGCTCAAGGACGCCCGCGCTGCGATGACGGACTTCCGCATCAAGAACAACATCGTCGATCCGACGATGGATTTGTCCACGATGTCGGGAGTCTATGGTGCATTGACCCAGCAACTCGTGCAGGCGCAAGTTGAGCTCGAAATGTTGAAACAGGGCACGACCGCCGCCAGTGATCCACGCATGGCGGCGGTGCAGCAGCGAATCGACGTCATTCAGAACCGAATTGCCGAGGAACAGGCCAAGATCGGCCCGCAAGCTGGGTCGTCGAGCACGGGCTATGCTGACATGATTTCGAACTACCAAAGGCTGAGTGCCGATCTGGAGTTTGGCGAGAAGGCCTATCTGGTGGCGCTTGCCTCTTTCGATTCAGCTGAGGAAGACGCCCAACACAAACAAGTATATCTGGCGACTTATGAGGAGCCGACGTTGGCCCAGGCGTCCAAGTCGCCACTGCGCTGGCTGATCCTTATGACGGTGATGGTGATCGGATTTCTGGCCTGGTCGATTGTCACGCTGGTCTATTACGCCCTGCGCGACCGTCGCTGAGGCGGACCCGATGATCAGACTTGAAAACCTTACCAAGGGTTATGCCTTCAAGGGCCAAACCAAATATATTGTCAAAAACGCCAACCTGGCCATTGCCCCCGGGGCAACAGTTGGGCTGATGGGGCGCAATGGCGCGGGTAAATCAACGCTGCTGCAATTGATCGCCGGCACGATCAATCCCAATTCGGGCCGGGTCAGGATCACGGGCAATGTCAGTTGGCCGATCGGACTGGCCGGCTGCATCCATCCGGAACTGTCCGGCACGCAGAATGTGCGCTTCATCGCAAGGGTTTACGGTGTCGACACGGACGAACTTGTCGATTTTGTTGGCGAATTCGCCCAGCTTGGCAGCCACTATTACCAGCCGGTGCGGACCTATTCCTCAGGTATGCGCGCGCGGCTCAACTTCGGCATGTCGATGGGCATCCGCTTTGACACCTATCTGATCGACGAAGTGACCTCGGTCGGGGATGCCAGTTTCAAATCTCGATCCATGGCGCTGTTTGAAGACCGCGTCAGCACCTCGGGCGCGATCTTCGTTTCGCATTCCAACGCGCAGGTGAAGCAATACTGCCGGAACGGCATCGTGCTAGAAGGTGGCACGCTGACCTATTTCGACGATGTGGACGAGGCTATCGACCGGCACATGCGCAACATGATGGGCGACACCTACATCAATGAAAACGGCGTGTCGCTGCTGGACTGAACCTGGAAACCGGACATGGCGGCCCCGTCGTCGATGATCCACAACACCTCGCCGGTGGATTTCAGAGTGATCATCACCTCGGCCACCGAATCCAGACCGTCCCCGGCCACCACCGCGCGCGACACCGAGAAGTCGGCGGCATGCAGCCCCGCCATGCTGATCCGCAAGAGATCGCCTTCGGCAAGGTCATAGTCCGTGATCTGATCCGCGCCCTGGCCGTTGGCCCCGGTACAGACGAACACATCCGCGCCGGCCTGGCCGGTCAGCGTGTCGTTGCCCGCATCGCCCGCCAGCGTATCGCCGCCATCGCCGCCAAAAAGCCGGTCGGCGCCGTCGCCGCCCCACAGGCTGTCCACGCCGGTGCCGCCATACAGATGGTCCGCGCCCGCGTCCCCCCACTGGCTGTCGTTGCCGTCGCTGCCCGAGACGCTGTCATCGCCGCTGCCGCCCGACAGGCTGTCCTGCGCCGCGCCGCCCAGCAGGGTGTCATTGCCGGCGTTCCCCTGCAGGGTGTTGTTGCCGGCCATGCCGCTGAGGCTGTCGTTGCCGTCGCCGCCATAGAATTTGTCGGCGGCCGAGCCGCCCCGTAGCGTATCGGCAAAGGCCGATCCCACCACCAGTTCGATGCCGGTCAGCACATCGCCCTTGGCCCAGCCGAGGTTGTTGGCGGGCGTCGTCAGGTCCAAGACGACAAGGGCGCTGGCGGTTGAATAGTCCATCCGGTCGTTGCCCGCGCCGCCGTCCAGCTTGTCCGCGCCATCGTCGCCTTGCAGCGTATCGGCGCCGTTGCCGCCGAACAGGCTGTCGGTGCCGCTTGCGCCCGCAAGCACATCGTCGCCGTCATCTCCTGACAGGCTGTCGGCGCCGCTGCCGCCCGTCACCGTGTCATTGCCGGTGCCGCCATACAGGAAGTTGGCCCCGGTCGGCGCCAGAATGCTGTCGTTGCCGGCGCCGCCATACAGCGAGGCCGTCCCCGCC
>JANLQT010000102.1:0-4838 GCA_031368035.1 Rhodobacterales bacterium
GCCTTGCAAACGCAAAGCGCGCGAGGCCGAAGTCCCGCGCGCCGGCTTGCATCAAGGGAAGGCTGATCAGCCGCCCCAGACGTAGATCACCGCGAACAGGAACAGCCAGACCACGTCCACGAAGTGCCAGTACCAGGCGGCAGCTTCAAAGCCGACATGCTGTTCCGGCGTGAAGTCGCCCTGATAGGTGCGGATCAGGCAGACGGCCAGAAAGATCGTCCCGATGATGACATGGAAGCCGTGAAACCCCGTCGCCATGAAGAACGACGCACCATAGATGTTACCCGCGAAGCCAAAGCTCGCATGGGCGTATTCATAGGCTTGGAAGGCGGTGAACAGCATCCCCAGCACAATCGCCAGGATCAGCCCCTGCTTGATCGCCGGGCGGTTGTTGTTCTCATGCACCAGGGCATGGTGCGCCCAGGTGGCCGCCGCGCCCGAGCACAACAGGATCAGCGTGTTGATGATCGGCAGGTGCCAGGGGTCCAGCGTCACGATGCCTTCCGGCGGCCAGACGCCGTCCTGCATCGGCGACAGCGGCCCCATCGGATACAGCCGGTGCTTGAAGAAAGTCCAGAACCAGGCCGAGAAGAACATGACCTCGGACATGATGAACAGGATGAAGCCCCAACGCAGGCCAAGGCGCACGACCGGAGTGTGATCGCCGGTGTTGCCCTCGTGGACCACGTCGGACCACCACGCATACATGACGTAAAGCACGCCAACGAGGCCGATCAGCGCGATCCAGGGTCCGTAATGGTGCAGCCACAGCACCGTGCCGCCCAGCATCAGGAAGGCCGAAACCGCCCCCATGAACGGCCAGATCGACGGCGGCAGGATGTGGTAGTCGTGGTTCTTGGCATGCGCCATGTCGGTCATCCCTCGTTTTCTTATCGTCAGTTTACCGGCTGTCCGGTCCCTTTGCCAAGCGCGGCCTGCTGGTCAGGCACCGCTTGAGAATGGAACGTATAGGACAGGGTGATTTCCTTGATGTATTTGGCTTCCGTGTCGGCCACCATGGCGGGATCGACATAGAAGGTCACGGGCATCTGCACCCGTTCGTGCGGCTGAAGCACCTGTTCGGTGAAGCAGAAACAGGCGATCTTGGTGAAATAGCCGCCCGCCAGATCGGGGGTGACGTTGTAGCTCGCCTGCCCCGCCGTCACATGGTCGGTGGGGTTGTAGGCTTCAAAGAACGCCAGCCCCGTCTCGCCGATTTTCAGCACCATCGTGCTTTGCATCGCCTTGAACTCCCAAGGCATGCCGGTATCCTTGCTGGCGTCAAAGCGGATCGTCACGGTCCGGTCCAGCACCTGATCGGGCTTCGGCGCTTCGGCACTGCGCTGCGACGTGCCCGCAAACCCGGTGACCTGACAGAACCAGGAATAGAACGGCACAGCGGCAAAGCTCAGCGAGGCCATCAGGGCGACCAAGCCCACCAGCTTCAGTGCGGTGCGGTTCTGAGCCGCGCTCATGGCGCATCCCCCGAACCGGCCTTTGGCTGGTTTTCCATCGGCTCGCCGACAAACACCGCGGCCGGTGTGCCGTTGGTCACCTTTTCAATCGTCATGCCGAACACCAGCAGCACAAAGGCCAACAGCGCACCGCCAAGGCCCAGATTGCGGCCCAACCGGCGCTTGTGCAGTTCATGATCCGGGCGAAAGCTCATCTCACCAGTCCCCATAGCCGGACATCCGCAAGGCGGCCTGCACCAGGAACGCCCCGAAATGCAGGAACAGATACAAAAGCGAGAACCGGAAGAACGCCTTTTCCACCGCGTATGTGTCCGCCTCGGCCTGCACCTCGTCCCGCCGCCAGATCGCCACCGCGCCCTTGACGAACCACAGGTTCAGCGCCACAGCCACCGCCAGCACGAAGGGCCCGCCGATTGAGGTCAGCGCCGCCCCGATCGCCACCGGTACCAGCAGCAGCGTATAGACCAGAATATGCACCCGCGTGACGCGGCGGCCGTGCGTCACTGTCAGCATCGGCACCCCGGCGTTGGAATAGTCTTCCTTCATGAACAGCGCCAAAGCCCAGAAATGCGGCGGCGTCCACATGAAGATCAGCGCGAACATCAGCCAGGCTTCGATGCCGACCGATCCGGTCGCAGCGGCCCAGCCGATCATCGGCGGGAAGGCCCCCGCCGCACCGCCGATCACGATGTTCTGCGGCGTCAAACGCTTCAGACCCATCGAATAGACCACGGCATAAAAGAAGATCGTGAACGCCAGAAGCCCTGCGGCCAGCGCATTGGCCGCCAGATACAGCATCACGACCGAGATGCCCGACAGCGCCAGGCCAAAACCCAAAGCCTCGCCCGGCTGCACGCGGCCCCCCGGGATCGGACGGTTCTGGGTGCGGCGCATCTTGGCGTCGATGTCGGCGTCCCACCACATGTTCAACGCACCAGACGCGCCCGCGCCCAAAGCGATGAACAGGATCGAGGCAAAGGCCGTCACCGGCGGCAGATGCACCGGCGCGACCAGCAGACCAACCATCGCCGTGAACACCACCAGCGACATCACGCGCGGCTTCAAAAGCTGCACGAAGTCGCCAAAGCCCGCTTCTTTCGGGGCGTCGGTTGTGAAGATGTCGGCCATCAAAGCGCCTTTCGCGGACGCGAGGTCAGGTCTGACCCCGCCCCATCAGTTCAGTTCGAGGCAAGCTGGACGTTGCCGGTGGCCTTGGCCTGTTCCAGCCACTTGGCGTAAACCTCGGGCGTGACGGCGCGAACCTCGATCGGCATATAGGCGTGGTGCTGGCCGCACAGCGCGGTGCATTGGCCGTAATAGATGCCGGGCGCATCGACCTTGAACCACGTCTCGCCCAGACGTCCCGGCACCGCCGAGTGCATCACGCCAAAGGACGGCACCGCCCAGGCGTGGATCACGTCCGACCCGGTCATGATCACATGGACGACCTTGCCGACCGGCACCACCAACGGATTGTCCACCGCCAGCAGGAAGTCGCTGCGGGTGTAGCCCGCCTTCTCCAGCTTGGTGACCATCGCGTCATTCAGCACATAGGGCTCCACGCCCGGCTCACTGGCCGTGTCAATGGTGGCCTCATTGCCGATCATGTTGCTGGCAAAGCTCAACGCGTCGCCATTGGCGTCCTTTTCGTCGGAATATTCATAGGTCCAGTACCACTGGTTGCCCGTGACCTTCAGCGTCATGTCGGACGTCGGGATCTCGATCTGGTTGAACAGCGCCGGCAGCGAAAACGACCCGATGAACACCAGAATCACGATGGGCACCAGGGTCCAGGCGATCTCAATCGGGGTGTTGTGGGTGAACTTCGACGGGGTGGGGTTGGACTTGGAATTGTAGCGCAGCACCACGATGGCCAGCAGCCCCACGACAAACACCACGATCAGCGTGCAGATGATCAGCAGCATGTTGTCCAGCTTGTGCACTTCGCTCGCAACCGGCGTCGCGGCGGGCTGAAGGCCGATCAGACGCGGCTCGGGCACGCCAATCTTCGGCAGCACTTCGGCCATGGCCGCAAGGGTCGTCATGCCAAAGGTCAGCGCCAAGGCCGCCAGACCGTTCAGTTTGGTCAGAAGACGCATGTTCAATTCCCGTATCCAGGGCAGGTTCGCTGCCGTCTTGAGACACCGGCCAGGCACGGCACAGAATCCCGTTGTTTCTGCCGCCGGTGAAACCATATTAAGACAGCCGGGACAAGTGAAACTGTTGCGGCAGAAGCGCACGTTGCGCCTCTGAACCGCCCCCACCCCTGCAACCATCTTCCCCGGAAAGCCCCCGCCATGACCGAAGCTCTGTTCCGCCCCTTCGAGACCAAGCTGGACGAGGCCCGCACCCTGTCGCACCTGCGGACCGCTTTGGCCGGGGCCGAGGATGGCGAGTTGTTCCTGGAACGCCGCCGGTCCGAATCCATCGTGCTGGACGACGGGCGCATCAAGAACGCCAGCTACGATGCCTCTGAAGGCATGGGCCTGCGCGCCGTGAACGGCGAGGTTTCGGGTTACGCCCATTCAACCGAGATTTCCGAATCCGCGCTTTTGCGCGCGGGCGAAACCGCGCGCCTCGCGGTCGGCTCGGGCGGCGGCACCATGGCCCCGCCGCCGCGGTCCACCAATGTCAAACTGTACGGCGATGCCGACCCGATGGCCGATGCCACCTTCGCGATCAAGCTGGACGTCCTGCGCGAGATCGACGCCTATGCCCGCTCACGCGATCCCCGCGTGGTGCAGGTCTCTGCCGCGCTGGCCGCCGGTCTGCAAGAGGTGGAAATCCTGCGCCCAGAGGGCCTGCGCATTTCCGACATCCGCCCCATGGCCCGCCTGAACGTCTCGGTAATCCTGGAACACAACGGCCTGCGCGAACAAGGCGGCACCGGCGGCGGCGGGCGTTTCGGCCTCGCCCGGCTGATGGAACCCTCGCACTGGCAGCCGATGATCGACGAGGCGATCCGCATCGCGCAAGTGAACCTCGGCGCCGTGGCGGCCCCGGCCGGCATGATGGACGTGGTGCTTGGCCCGGGCTGGCCGGGCATCCTGCTGCACGAGGCGATCGGCCACGGGCTGGAAGGCGACTTCAACCGCAAGAAAACCTCCGCCTTCGCCGGGCTGATGGGCCAGCAGATTGCGGCGCGCGGCGTCACCGTTCTGGATGATGGCACCCTGCCGGATCGTCGCGGCTCGCTGACCATCGACGATGAAGGCACGCCCTCGGGCAAGAATGTCCTGATCGAGGATGGTGTGCTGGTCGGCTACATGCAAGACCGCCAGAACGCCCGCCTGATGGGCGTAGCGCCGACCGGCAACGGCCGGCGCGAAAGCTTTGCCCATATCCCGATGGTGCGGATGACCA
>JANLQT010000124.1:0-8359 GCA_031368035.1 Rhodobacterales bacterium
CCACGATCATCAGCGTCAGCGCGTTCGAGGCGATGGCCTTCCACATCAGGAGACAACCTTGCGCAGCACCAAGCTGGCATTCGTGCCGCCAAACCCGAACGAGTTCGACAACACCACGTCGATCTTCCGCTTCACCGGCACATTCGGCGCCAGGTTCAGCCTTGGGGTCACCGCCGGATTGTCCAGGTTGATCGTCGGCGGCGCGATCTGATCGCGGATCGCCAGCACGCAGAAGATCGCCTCCACCGCGCCCGCCGCCCCCAGCAGATGCCCGATGGACGACTTGGTGGACGACATCACCGCCTTCGATGCCGCATCCCCCAAAAGCCGCTCAACTGCCGCCAGTTCAATGGTGTCCGCCATGGTCGATGTGCCATGCGCGTTGATGTAATCCACCTCGGCCGGGGCCACGCCCGCCCGCTTCAACGCCGACTGCATCGCGCGGAACCCGCCATCGCCGTCCTCGGCGGGTGCTGTGATGTGATAGGCATCGCCCGACAGACCATAGCCGATCACCTCGGCATAGATCTTTGCGCCCCGGGCCTTGGCATGTTCGTATTCCTCCAGCACGACGACGCCCGCGCCCTCGCCCATCACGAACCCATCCCGGTCCACGTCATAGGGACGGGACGCCTTGGCCGGATCATCGGGCCGCTTGGTGGACAAAGCCTTGCAGGCGTTGAACCCGGCGATGCCGATCTCGCAGATCGGCGCCTCGGTGCCGCCCGCCACCATCACATCGGCATCTTCCCACATGATCAGCCGCGCCGCATCGCCGATGGCATGCGCGCCGGTGGAACAGGCCGTGACCACCGAATGGTTCGGCCCCTTGAACCCGAACCGGATCGAGACCTGACCCGACACCAGATTGATCAGACTGCCCGGAATGAAGAACGGCGACACCCGCCGCGGGCCGCGCTGGCTGATCAGCACTGCGGTTTCCGCGATGGTCTGCAAGCCGCCGATGCCCGACCCGATCATCACCCCGGTGCGGCAGCGTTCTTCTTCATTCGCCGGCACCCAGCCCGAATCCCGCACTGCCGCTATGGCCGCCGCCATGCCATAAAGGATGAAATCATCCACCTTGCGCTGGTCTTTCGGCTCCATCCAGTCATCGGGGTTGAACGTGCCGTCCGTCCCGTCGCCGCGCTTCACTTCACAGGCATATTGCGTGACCACGTTGGCCGGATCGAACCGCGTGATCTTCGCGGCCCCCGACTGGCCGGCCAGCAATCGGCTCCAGGTTTCCTCGACCCCTGTTGCCAAAGGCGTGACCAGACCCAGCCCCGTGATGACCACTCGCCGCATGCCGTAAACCTCCTCGCCGCTTCGCTTGCCTTCGCTGATACAACGCCCCGCAAGGCCACGCAACGCCGCCCGCCAGTGCCCATTTCTGCTGTATTGCGGCAACAGTGCTGCGGCATGCCATGTCATGCCGCAAAAACTGCACCAAAGTTATGCCTTTGTACTTGCAAGCGCCGAAGCTTGGACTATTTGCGTGAATGAACGTTCATTCAGTGTTTTTCGCACTGCGCCCGCCCGCCTTCCTCTGCCCGTCCCATTTCCCGCATCGGACCAATCCCCCGTGAACCAGACCACCCTCCTTCCTCAGGGCGCCCCCCTCGCCGACCCCAATTCCGGCCCCCGGAACCCCGAATCCCGCGAGTTCGACCCGCGCGCGGCCGAGATTCTGGCCTCGGTCCGCCAGACGTTTTCGGAAAAAGGGTTTGACGGCGCCTCGATGCAGGACCTCGCCAAGGCGGCCGGCATGTCGGTCGGCAACTTCTACCGCTATTTCAGTTCCAAGGCCGGCATCGTCGCGGCGATCATCGAAAGCGATCTGTGCGAGGTCGAGCGTGATTTTGCCCAGGTCCTCGCCTCGGACCAGCCCTTTGTCCGGCTCAAGGCGCTGGTGCGCGAGCAATTGCCGCAGCACAGCGCCAACAAGGATTCCGACCTTTGGGCCGAAATTTCCGTGGTGGCCCGCCGCCATTCCGAAATCGGCGCCGCCGCCCTTCGGATGGAAGCGCGCATCCGTGCCGCCCTGCACAGCGTCATCGCCCGTCAAACCGGATTGCCGCTGCCCGACGTCGCCCGCCGCTTTGCCGCCGAGGCGGATTTCATCCTGCTGCTGTTCAAGGCATCCAGTTGCTCGGGTGACGCGTATTCCAGCCATCAAGACCGGCTCAATGACCTGATCATCGCCAGCATCGACCAAACCCTCGATTCCATTTCTCAAACGACCCGGAATTCCTGACATGACCTTCACCTACGCCCTGATTCCGCTGCTTGTGCTGCCGCTCGTGGCTTTGGCCCAGCCGGGATTTGCCGACACCGCGGCCACGCCAGCCGCCCAGACCGCCGAACAACTGCCGGCGATTTCCGTCGTGTCGGTCTCGACCCAGCACCTCAAGGATACGGTCCTGGCCTCGGGCCTCGTCTCGCCGGTCGAGACGGTCTATGTCGCCCCCCTGATCGAGGGTCAGCAAATCGAATCCCTTCTGGCCGATGTCGGCGATACCGTGACGCAAGGTCAGGTCCTTGCCACCCTGTCGCAAGCCAGTCTGTCCCTGCAAAAAGCGCAAACCCAGGCGTCCGAGGCTTCGGCCAAAGCCTCCATCGCGCAGGCGAAAGCCTCGCTGATCGAAACCAAATCCTCTGCCGCCGACGCCCAGCGCACCGCCGACCGCACCGCCAAGCTGATGGCCGCCGGCACCGCCTCGACCGTGGCCAATGACAACGCCGTGTCTGCCGTGGTTTCGGCCAACGCCCGCGTTGCCGTGGCGACCCAGACGCTGGAGGCGACCAAGGCGCAACTGACCCTCGTGCAGGCCCAGATGAGCAATATCGACCTGCAACTGTCGCGCACCCAGGTGATCTCGCCCGTTGCGGGCGTCATCACCGCCCGCAACGCGCAGCTTGGCGCCATCGCCTCGGCCGCCGGTCAGCCGATGTTCTCGCTGATCCGCGACGGCGCGCTGGAACTGCGGGCCGATGTCGCCGAAGGCGATCTGAACCGGATCGCCAAGGGCCAGAAAGCCGCGCTGACCCTCGGCGCCACCGGTCAATCCGTGGTCGGCACCGTCCGCCTGGTCGAACCCACCATCAACACCACCACCCGCTTCGGCGCCGCCCGCATCCAGTTTGACGATCCGGGCTCGGTGCGTTCGGGCATGTTCGTCTCGGCGCAGGTCCTCGTGGCCGAGCGGGACACCCCCGCTCTGCCCGTCACCGCCGTCGGCTCGTCGGATGGCAAACCCACCGTCATGCTGGTCAAGGACGGCGTGGTCCACCTGACCGTGATCGAAACCGGCATCGCCGATGGCGCCTGGGTCGAGATCACCTCGGGCCTCGCCCCCGGCGATCAGGTCGTGGCCCGCGCCGGCGCCTTTGTCAGCGACGGTGACAAGATCAACCCCGTTCCAGCCGAAACGAACTGAGGCACCCAGATGAACTTCTCCGCATGGGCCATCCGCAATCCCGTAGCGCCGCTTCTGGCGTTCACGATGCTTATGGTGCTGGGCTATCAGGCGTTCTTCGCCCTGCCGATCACCCGGTTCCCCAACATCGACGTGCCCTTCATGCTGGTGCAAGCCAGCCAGCCCGGCGCGGCGCCGGCCGAGCTTGAAACCCAGGTCACCAAGGTGATCGAAGACGCTGTGGCCGGGATTTCCGGGGTCAAGAACGTCACCTCGAACATTTCGGACGGCGTTTCGGTCTCGATGATCGAATTTCGCATGGATGTGGCGCCGGACAAGGCGCTGCAAGACACCAAGGACGCGCTGGACCGGATCAAATCTGACCTGCCGCCGGACGTGGACGCGCCCACCGTCACCAAGCTGGATGTGGAAGGCCAGGCCATCCTGTCCTTCGCCGTCACCTCGCCGGGCATGACCTTTCAAGAGCTGTCGTTCTTCGTCGATGACACCATCAAGCGCGGCCTTCAGGGCCGTCCGGGCGTCGGCCGGGTGGACCGCTTCGGCGGCGCCGACCGCGAGATCCAGATCCTGCTCGACCCGCTGAAACTCGATGCCTTCGGCGTCACCGCCCAGCAGGTCAGCCAGCAGCTCAAGATCACCAACACCAACCAGGGCGGCGGCCGCGCCGAATTTGGCGCTGGAGAGCAAGCCATCCGCACCCTCGGCGATGCCGCCGACGTGGCGCGCCTCGCAACTACCGAAATCGCGCTGGCCTCGGGCCGTCATGTTGTGCTGTCCGGCCTTGGCACCGTCACCGACACCACGCGTGAGTTGCGGTCGTTCTCGCGCCTCGGCACGCAGCAGGTCGTGTCGTTCTCGGTGTTCCGCGCCAAAGGCGCCTCGGAAGTTTCCGTCGCCGAAACCGTCACCGCCGCCTTGGCCGAGATTTCCAAGGCCCACCCCGAGGTTTCGATCACCAAGGTCGATGATTCGGTCTATTTCACCTACGGCAACTACGAAGCCGCGATCTCGTCGCTGCTGGAAGGCGCGCTTCTGGCGGTCATCGTGGTGATGATCTTCCTGCGCAACTGGCGCGCCACGCTGATTTCCGCCATCGCGCTGCCCCTGTCGGCCATCCCCACCTTCTGGGTGATGGACCTGCTCGGCTTCTCGCTGAACCTCGTCTCGTTCCTGTCGCTGACCCTCGCCACTGGCATCCTTGTCGATGACGCCATCGTCGAGATCGAGAATATCGCCCGCCACATCCGCATGGGCAAAACCCCCTACCGCGCCGCCATCGACGCGGCGGACGAGATCGGCCTCGCGGTCATCGCCACCACCTCGACCATCATCGCGGTGTTCGTGCCGGTGTCCTTCATGCCCGGCATCCCGGGCCAGTATTTCCGCCAGTTCGGCATCACCGTTGCCGTTGCCGTGGCCTTCTCGCTGCTGGTGGCGCGCCTCATCACGCCGATGATGGCGGCCTATCTGATGCGCTCGTCTGACGGCGGGTCCGAACACAGCCACCGCGACGGCTGGATCATGAAGGGCTATCTGCGGCTCATCAAAGGTTCCACCCGCACCCGGCACATCGGGCGGGTGCCGCTCGGCACCTATTACCTGACCTTCGCCGCCGCCATCGTCGCCATCATCTTCTCGGTGATGCTGATGCTGCAACTGCCGACCTCGTTCATCCCTTCGGATGATACCGGCCGCGTGACGGTTTCGGTGGAACTGCCGCCCGGCTCGACGCTGGCCGATACCGACAAGGCCACGCGGGTGATCTATGACAAGATCAGGGACATCCCCTATATCGACCAGATCCTGATCCTTGGCGGCTCCTCGCCCACCGGCGATCTGGACGTGCGCCGCGCCTCCGTGACGGTGCAACTGGAAAAGCTGGACCACCGGCTGATCCTGAAACTCAGCCAGCTTGTCGGCAAGCTGCCGGTTGTCGGACCCTGGTTGCCCACCGTGGCCAACGAAGGCCGCCCGGTGCCGCAGAACGAGATCAGCGCCGAGATTTTCAAGCGCCTCGCCACCATCCCCGACATCCGGGTGCAGAAGCTGGACGAACGCGGCTCGCGCGAGATCAGCTTCTCGATCCTGGCCGACAACGAGGCCGACCTGAACGGCGCCGTCCGCCTGCTGCTGGATGCCACGCGCGGCGAGCCAACCTTGGCTGACGTGACCGCCGACGGCGCCCTGCCCCGGCCCGAACTGCAAATCACCCCGCGTACGGACGAGGCCGCCCGCCTGGGCGTCACCGCCGCGCAGATCGCGCAAACCGTGCGGGTGGCGACGATCGGCGACTTTGACAGCTCGCTTGCCAAAGTGTCCGTCGACAACCGGCTGATCCCGATCCGGGTGCAGATGAACGACGCCAGCCGCCAGGACGTGAACCGCATCGCCAACATGAAGGTTGCCACCAACAACGGCACCATGGTGCCGCTGTCGGCGGTGGCCGATATCCGTCTGGGCGAAGGCCCCTCGACCATCAAGCGTTATGACCGGCAGAAACTGGCGATCATCGGCGCCAACCTGCCCGTCGGCGTGGCGCTGGGAACCGCCACTGACCGGTTCGTGGAAATCGCCAAAGGCGTGACCCTGCCCGGCTCGGCGCGCTTCCAGTCCTCGGGCGACAGCGAAGTTCAGACCGAAATGACCGCCTCCTTCGGTCACGCCATGCTGCTCGGCCTGATGCTGATGCTGTCCGTGCTGATCTTGCTGTTCGGCTCGGTGATCCAGCCCTTCACCATCCTGTTCTCGCTGCCCTTGTCGATCGGCGGCGTCGCCGTGGCGCTGCTGGTCACCAACTCCGCCGTGTCCATGCCGGTCTATATCGGCCTCTTGATGCTGATGGGGATCGTGGCCAAGAACGCCATCCTGCTGATCGACTTCGCCATCGAAATGCGCCGCCGCGGCTTTGCTCGGGCCGCCGCGGTGGTCGAGGCTGGCCACAAGCGGGCACGGCCCATCGTGATGACCTCCATCGCGATGTCGGCAGGCATGTTGCCCTCGGCGCTTGGCGTGGGCGAGGGCGGGGCGTTCCGCGCGCCGATGGCGACAGCCGTGATGGGCGGCATCATCGTCTCGACGGTGCTCAGCCTTGTCGTGGTGCCGTCGTTCTACATGATCATGGACGACTTCTCCTGGCTGCTCAGCAAGGTGTTCGGCCGGATGATCGGCCAGAAAGAAGCGGAACCCGAATCCCCCGATGGCGCGATCCTGGCCGAGCGCATCGCGCTTCTGGCGGCCGAGCAGTCCGACCTGCGTGACAAGGTGCGGCGCCTCGAAAACGACCGCAGCGGGCCAAAGCTGGCCACCGCAGCCGAATAAGCCTGAAAACGCCCCGCACCGCCGGGGCGTTTTCATTTGGCGCCCGTAGGATGGGTGATTCACCCATCTTCCGCGCCAGCCCAAATCCTAACGCTTCGCTAATTTGAAAACGTAACCCCTTGATTTCAGGGCCTGCGATTTTTGTCCACGCGTGGACACTCTCGCGCGCCCCCCGATTTCTTCAAAGAAATCGCCACGGAGTTTTCAAAAACTCCGGCCCTCACACCCGCTGCCGCGCGATGATCCCCAAAACGCTCGCCAAGATCTGCGCCGCCAGCAGCGCCCCCTGCCCATCAATATCCCGCTCCGGCATCAACTCGGTCATGCCCATCCCCACGATCCGCGCCTTCTCCGCCACCCCGCCGATCAGCTCCAGCACCTGCCAATAGCTCATCCCCCCCGCCGTCCGACCGATCACCGCCGGCATCACCCCGGGGTCCAGCGCATCGACGTCCAGACACACCACCACATCCGCCCCCGCCGGGATCAGATCAATCGCCCGCCACACCCCCGCCCGCGCCACCTCTCCTCCCGGCACAAAGCCCACGCCCCAGGCCGCCGCATCCTCCCAGTCCCGCATCCGTGCCGAGCCAATCCCCCGCTGCCCGACCTGCACGATCTGCGCCACATGCGCCATCTCCGACGCCCGCCGCATGGTGGACGACAGCCCCAGCCGCTCCCCCTGCACCTCGTCCCGCCAGTCGATATGCGCGTCCACTTGCAAGACCACCACCGCCCCGCCCCGCCCACCGAACGCCTCCAGCATCGGAATGGGCAGGCTGTCATCGCCGCCGATCAGCACCGGCACCCCGCCCCTGTCCAGCACGGCGCCGACCGCCCCGAAAATCCGCGCCCGGTTGCCTGCCGCATCACCAATGTCCTGCGGCAAATCCCCCGCATCCACCGCCCGCACGCCCTCCGGCAACACCGGCCCACCCAGATCGAAATTCGCATGGGCCAGGCTCTGCCCATAAGCCACGCCCGCCGCCCGGATCGCCGCCGGCCCGCCCGCGCAGTAAAACCCGACCGAGCCATAAGGCGTGCAGCCCGCCGCCCCGATCAGCACGATATCCGCCGTCTCCCGCGCCAGATCCCCCGCGTGCGGCAGCCCCAGGAACGTATCCCTTCCCACCCCCGCCCCAAACATGTCCTCAAGCTTTGGCATGACGCCCCCCTGCGGCCAGCTTTGCCGCAAGGCGCCCAAGGCTCAAGCAAAATCCGGAACGGCGCTCAGCCGTGCTGGCGCCGGAAATAGGTCAGCGCCATGGTGATGCAATGGGCCAGTGCCTCGGGCGGCGGCAGCGAGGCGTCGATCACGACGGCCCGGCTCCCTTCATAAGTCAGCGCCGGATAGATCGTGCGGAATTCCTCGACCAGCCCGGCATGGCAAATGAACAGGAACGCAACCCGTCCGCCCTCGCGCGGCGCAAGCCGCACCGAACTGCCGATCCGCGGCGCCCGCGGCGCAAAGCTCGGCTCGCCCCATTTCAGGCTTTCCGCCAGCGGCCCGATGCCCGGATGCTCCGCGGCAACTTCAAGGATGAAGTCCCGCCACCGCGCCAGATACGGCTCCACCATCAGCACCCCATAATGCAAAAGGA
>JANLQT010000160.1:0-5232 GCA_031368035.1 Rhodobacterales bacterium
CCGGCCCGGGCATCCATGGCTTCCTTCACCATGTTGGTGCGGCGGTTGTAGACGCGCTTGAACTCGGCGGCGTTGAGGGTGGTCTTGTAGTGGTCGTTGGCCCAGATGTGGTGGACCTTGCCCTGGCCCGCGATGATCAACTGGTCGATATAGGGTGCGGGACGCCCGACATGCCCGTCAGAGGGGCGCATATAGCCTTCCTGGTGACCGCCCAGACGGCAGACACCGCCACCCTCTTGCCCGATGTTGCCGGTGACGAGGCCGATGTTCACCAAGGCCCCGACGGTGCGGTAGTTGTCATTGCCCCAGATGATGCCCTTCTCATAGGCGGTCACGCACTTGCGCCGCGCGCCGTCCTTGGGCGAGGCGATCCATTCGGCGGCCTTGGCGATGTCAGCGGCAGAGACGCCGCAGATTTTGGCGGCATCGTCCAGCGACAGGTTGCAGGCGGCCTTGGCAGCCTCGAACGAGCCGAGCGCCGCCGGATGCGCGCTGTCTTCTGGCACGGCCACGTCGCCCTGGAAGGTGGAAGCCTTGATGAAATCGCTGTTCACCCAGCCTTTGGCGACAATCTCGGTGAAGAGCGCGTTGAACAGGGCGAGGTCGGTGCCCGAGGTGATTTGCAGGTGCAGGACGTTGTCCTTGCCCGCGACCTCTTCGCAGGCGTTGATGGTGACGGTGCGGCGCGGGTCCACGACCACCGCTTTGGCACCCTTCTGCATCCCCGGGACCATGTGGTTCAGGAACAGGTTGGTCTGCGTCTCCAGCGAGTTGGCGCCGACCAGGAAGATCGTATCGGTCAGCTCGTAGTCCTCGTAGGCATAGCTCAATTCGCCCACGCCCATGTCGCGGGTCGAGTGGACCTCGGAGTTATAGGCGGGGCGGTTGTGGATGCGGCAGTGCTTGACCTTCATCGAGCCGAAATACAGCTTGCCGGTGCCCCAGGTGTTCTCATACCCGCCCGCCGAACCGCCGTGGTCGAACATCGAGACGAACAGGTCATCCTCGTTGTCCTTGTCGATCACCCGCGCCGTGACGCGCGCCACGAGGTCCAGGGCGTCGTCCCAGCTTGTCGGCTGCCAGGTGCCATAACGCCAGACCAGGGGATCGGTCAGGCGCTGCTGCTGCGTGCCGGTCACGTCCGAGCGGCGGTTTTCCGCGATCCGCGCGCCGCGCACCGAGCCAAGGCCAGAGTTCACCACGCAGTCCACATCTGGCTTGACGACCAGATTCACGTCTTTGCCGTCCTGCTTCACGATATTGTACATCGAGGGCGAATACCAGGCGTCGGTCATCGCCTCTTGCTGCTTGCTGAGGTCCTGACCGGACCAGTTCGAAGCCGCGCTGCCCTGCTGGTTGATCGGCCACGTGTAAGCCTTGTAGCCGCAGCCGACGATGCAATAGTGGCAGGTCACATTGTGGACCTTGGCATCGGCCGGGATGATCGGCAGCCGGCCCGTTTGACGTTTGAAAGCCATGATGATTTCCCCCTCAGGCCGAAAGCACGTTGGACAGGCGGCCGTAGATCAACTCGTCCACCGCCTCGGCGTAAATGTCGCCCTTGTCATCGATGCGCAGCAGGAACTGCGGCAGGTTCTGGGTGGCATGGCCCCAGGTCTGCTGGCCCCCCGCCTCTACGTCATACCGGCTGAAGTGGCCGGGACAGTTCAGCGTCTTGTCCTCGGCGTGGTAGCTGAGCGGGAAGCCCTTGTGCGGGCAGAGGACCGAAAACGCGACCACATCGCCGTCCGGCCCTGCGCCGCCCTGAACCTTGCTGCCCAGTTTGAGCAGCACGCCGGGGCTGTCGGCGTCGGGATAGGCCACGTCCATCGGCTCGTTCACCTTCAGATCGGCCAGATTGCCAAGCTTGCCCGAAGGATAGTTCAGGCGCGCCGTGCCTTGGGAGGCCGTTTGCGCCTCTGAGGGGGCTGCGGACAGCGTGACCGCGGCGGCCGCGCCGACGGCGCTGACGACCCCGCCACGTAGGAATTGCCGCCGACCTACGTCGACGAGTTTGTCGCATTTCATGGCTCGGATCCTCCCTGCCTTTGAATTGGGACAAGGCTAGGCTGCCCCGTGCCGTTCAATCCAGTGGCAGAGGGCCTTTGCCGCGATGCAGCAAGCCATGGGAAAGGTTGGGCTTTTTGAGGCGTTCGGATTTCCGAACACGGCGGAGGTCTAGAGCCCCAGCTTCTGCATCTTTTCCCATAGCGTGGTGCGTGAGACCTGAAGCAGCTTGGCGGCCTCGGTCACGTGACCTTGCGCGCGTTCCAGCGCAGTGATGATCTGGGCGCGTTCGGCACCATCGCGCGCCTCGGCAAGGGTCAGCATGTGATCACCTTCTGCCTCGGTCTGTCGTTCGGGGAACAGGTCTGCCGGGAACAGCCATGCGCCCGTCGCACCCGCGAGCGCTTGGACCAGCCGGCCATGCAGTTCTCGCCCGTTGCCCGGCCAGTCATGCCCGCGCACCGCCTGATCGGCCAGGGCGGTGATGCCCCGCAGCGGGGTGGCTCTGCGGGCGTTGAGATCAGGAAACTGCTGGTGGAGCAGCCAGACCGCATCGTCCGGGCGGTCCTTCAGCGGCGGGATGGGGATTTCGAACTGATCCAGCCGGGCATAAAGGTCGCCGCGAAATCCGCCGCCTCGCACCAGGTCGTCCATGTCCTGCCCGCAGGCCGCCAGGATGCGGCAATCGGCAGTCTGATCCAGCCACGCCATCAACCTGTCTTGAAGATCCGGCGGCAGCCGTTCCAGCGCGTTCAGGAAAAGAACGCCGTCACCAACCGCTTTCAGAGCTGCGTCAAGGCTGGCGGTCGCGTCAGCCTCGCGGGCGAGGTTCACATGCTGGAACGGCGCAGAGCGGCGGTCGGAAAGGGCGTGGATGTGCCGCGCCACCAGTGCCTTGCCGGTGCCCACCCCGCCGCGGATCATCACCGGCAGGTCATGGCCGGCAGCTTTCGCGGCCAGGTCTTCAACCCTGAGCGCGGCAGGAGATGTGCCCAGCAGGTGCGAAAGCGGCGTGATGGAGCGCGGCTTCAGCAGCAGGGTCAGGCGGTCCAGAAACGGCACCATGTCGAACGGCTTGGTGATGTAGTCGGCAGCGCCCGCCTGCAAAAGCCGCACGGCCTGATCTATGCCGCCTTGGCCGGTGATAAACAGGAAGGGCGGCGGGGTGATCGTGCGGCAGAGCGTGGTGAAAACCTCTTCCCCGGTGCCGTCCGGCAGCCTTATGTCGCACACCACGGCGTCAATCGGCGCGCGGGGGGTTCGAAGCGCCCCGATGGCCCGCTGCGCCAGCTTCAGCCACAGGACCTCGGCCCCTTCCAGCTGCAGGCGCTGGACGATGGAGGCGCCCATGATCTCGTCATCTTCGACAAGCGCGATGCGGCTGCCTTTCAACATGCCGGCGCCTTTCGTCTTGGCAGGCTGATCGAGACCTCACTTCGGCCGTCGTGACGGGCATAGGCCACATCCCCGCCGCCTGCCAACGCCATGTCCCGCACCAAGCGCAGGCCGACACCGCCGCCCGGCTGGACGGGGTCCGAGGTCAAGAGCCGAACGCGCGCCGGGTCAGGTATGCCGGGGCCATTGTCGGTGACTTTCAGGCTGAGGCCGTCACCGTTCTGTTCAGCCTCAAACCCGACCTTGCCGCCTTCACCAGCCGCGGCAGAGGCATTCAACAAAAGGTTCAGCGCAATCTGCCGAACGGGCGCGGCGGCAAAATCCTTGAGCCCTTGCGCGGTGCCGCTGATCTTCCAGGCCAACTGCTGTTTCATCCGGGCCGTCTCTGGCTCGAACAACAACCGCAGGTCGTCGAAATCTTCTGGCGCAAGGGGCATCCCGGTCCGGTCCATCCGGTTCTGCTCCAGCGTGGCGCGGGCCACATCCCGCAAGTGACGCAGCCCCCGGTCGAGCAGGTCCGCCGACTCGCGGACGACTTCGGGGCGGTCGGCATAGGTGCGGATGGTATCGGTGGCGTTCAGTAAGCCGCCCAAGGGGTTGTTGATTTCATGAGCGAGCGAGGATGAAAGCCGCCCAAGGCTGACAAAGCGTTCCCGGTCTGCCAGACGTCGCTCCGCTTCTGCCTTGGCCTCGGCTGCGCCGGACATGGCGTTGTAAGTGTGGAACAGTCGCCCGAGTTCGGTGTCGCCCTTGGGGATCAGATCGGCGGGGATCGGTGATGGCGTGCCGGTGGCCTCTGCCATGTGGCTGGCCAGCGTGGCGACCGGGCGCAGCATCCGGCGCATGGTCAGATAGGCACCGAGCGCCAGAACGCCGGTCGCCAGCGCGTTTCCCACCAAAAGATAAAGCCAGACCTGCCGACGCTCTGCCACGAGGTCGGTCACGTCGAGTTCGCTGACGATCACCCCAACTTCGCGGCCCTGGTAGACCAACGGCGCGCTGACCGTGATGTGCGGGCTGTTGCCGGTCACGGTGACAGCCCCCAGCCTTTGAGCGCCCTCGAGCAGGGGCGCCACGTCGCTGTCGACGGGCGCGCGATGGGGATCGGAGGCCGCGATAACCCGGCCCGCGTCATCCGCAACGACCGTCAGGACCATGCGCTGCACGTCCATCGCCGCTGTGGCGCGGTCCAGCGTATCATAAACCTCCCACACGTCCCGCCGCAGCACCGAGGGTCCCAGCGCCACTGCCAGCCCTTCGACATGCAGCTGCGCCAACTCCCGCATGCGGGCATCCTGCACCGAGCCCAGCGCCGACAAGACCAGTTGTGAGGCCACCACGCCCAGAAGCACCATCAACGCCGCCGCGATCAGGGGCACCCGAAGCGAGAGGGACAGGTTCGAGAACCGCATCTATTTCAGCGCCGCGAGATCGTTCATGCGTGCCCGGATGCCGTCAAAAAGGTCGGACGAACCCGGAACGACGCCGTCCAACTGAAGCAACTCCAGCGCCGCCTTGCCCGACGCGGTGCTGCTGAGGCCCAGCAACGCGTTCCGGCAACTGGCAACCACCTCTGAGGTCATGCGGTCCGTGCGGGCAACGAAGGGCGGAAATCCCAGAAGTTCAGATTTCGAGATCACCTTGGTGCGGGCCGTCAGGGCAGGTTCCACCACGGTCAACGCCTCCCACACATAGCCATCGACGCTGCCGGACCGGGTCAGCCCGCCAGCCACCGAGCGGACAACGTTGCGATGGCCATAGGCGAAGATCGTGCGCCCGAAGAACGTGTCCACGTGAAGCCCCATGCGGGCAAGGTCCGAGGCCGTCACC
>JANLQT010000163.1:0-3395 GCA_031368035.1 Rhodobacterales bacterium
TGTCGGTCAAGGCCGGCATGACCTCGTTCAAGCATTTCATGGCCTACAAGGGCGCGTTGATGGTCAACGACGATGAAATGTACCAGTCGTTCAAACGGGTTGGCGATCTGGGCGGCATGGCGCTGGTGCATGCCGAGAATGGCGATGTGGTGGCGGAACTGACGGCGAAATTGCTCGCCGAGGGGAATGTCGGGCCGGAGGCGCATGCCTATTCGCGGCCTCCGCAGGTGGAAGGCGAGGCGACCAACCGGGCGATCATGATCGCCGATATGGCGGGGGTGCCGCTGTATGTGGTGCATGTGTCGTGCGAGGACGCGCATGAGGCGATCCGGCGGGCGCGGAGCCAAGGCAAGCGGGTGTTTGGTGAGCCGTTGATCCAGCATCTGACGCTGGATGAGAGCGAATATTTCTCCAAGGACTGGGACCATGCCGCGCGGCGGGTGATGTCGCCGCCGTTCCGGAACAAGCTGCATCAGGACAGCCTGTGGGCCGGGTTGCAGTCGGGGTCGCTGTCTTGCGTGGCGACGGACCATTGTGCCTTTACTACCGAGCAGAAGCGGTTCGGGGTAGGGAATTTCTCGAAGATTCCCAATGGCACTGGGGGGTTGGAGGATCGGATGCCGATGCTTTGGACTCACGGGGTGGAGACGGGGCGGTTGACGCCGAATGAGTTTGTGGCCGTAACCTCAACCAATATCGCCAAGATACTGAACCTGTATCCCAAGAAGGGGGCGGTGCTGGTCGGGGCGGATGCGGATCTGGTGGTGTGGGATCCGAAGAAGACCAAGACCATCCGGGCGAGCCATCAGCAGTCGAAGATCGACTACAACGTGTTCGAGGGGCAGAAGGTGCAGGGCCTTCCGCGCTATACCCTGTCGCGCGGCGTGGTGTCGGTCGATGACGGCGAGGTCAAGGCGCGCGAGGGGCATGGACAGTTCGTGCCGCGCGAGGCGAGGCCGGCGGTGAATCGGGCGCTGAGTGCGTGGAAGGATTTGACGGCTCCGCGTCCAGTGGTGCGGACGGGCGTGCCGGCGACGGGGGTTTGAGGATGCCCGAGACAGCGAGATCCGCGCCCGGGGACGGGCGCGGAGGATGGCAAGAGTCAGATTTCGGCAGGCGACTCTTCGGTTTCGCCAGCGTCGATATCGTCGTCGGCGTCATCTTCGGTCTCTTCAATATCCTCGTCCGCTTCGTCGTCTTCGGCATCACTGTCCTGAGCCTCGGTATCGCCCATTTCCTGCTTGGAAAGGCCGAACAATCCGGACGCCGCTTCAACGGCTCCTTCAGCATTGGTCTTGATCGACTCCATCGCCTCTTCCATCTTGGCTTCGAGACCGTTGATCAATTCATTGGTGATCTGCATGGTCGTGCTCCCCTTGGTCACGCGGTTCAGCCCGGCATGGGCAACGGCAAGCTTGCGCGCCTGAAGCAACAGCAGCGTGACCGGCGCATGACAGCGTCGGATTACGGCCTGCGGCAGGTGGCGGCATGAAAGACACGCTCAATGCCGCCAGTCCGGTGATCGAAGCACGGGGCGTCAATCTGGTGTTCGAGACCGGCGACGGGCCGGTGCAGGCGTTGAAGGACGTGAATCTGACTGTCTCCAAGGGGGAGTTTGTCAGTTTCATCGGGCCGTCGGGCTGCGGCAAAACCACGTTTCTGCGGGCGATCGCGGCGTTGGAGCATCCGACGGGGGGTAGTCTGACCGTCAACGGGATGACGCCGGATGAGGCGCGGATGAAGCGGGCCTATGGCTATGTGTTTCAGGCGGCGTGGCTTTATCCCTGGCGAACGATTGCGAGGAACGTCTCGCTTCCTCTTGAAATCATGGGGTTTTCCAAGGCGGAGCAGACCGAGAGGGTTGACCGGGTGCTGGCGCTGGTGGAGTTGTCTGGGTTTGGCAACAAGTTCCCCTGGCAGTTGTCGGGGGGGATGCAGCAGCGGGCGTCGATTGCTCGGGCGCTGGCGTTTGATGCGGATATTCTGCTGATGGATGAGCCGTTTGGCGCGTTGGACGAGATCGTGCGGGACCGGTTGAACGAAGAGGTGCTGAAGCTGTGGGGGCGGACGGGGAAGACGATCTGTTTCGTCACGCATTCGATCCCCGAGGCGGTGTATCTGTCGACCAAGATCGTGGTGATGTCGCCCAGACCGGGGCGGATTACGGATGTCATCGACAGCCCTTTGCCGCGCGAGCGTCCCTTGGACATCCGCGACAGCCGGGAGTTCATCCAGATCGCGCACCGCGTCCGCGAAGGGCTGAGAGCGGGGCATGCGGATGAATAAGACCGTCGGTTTCGCGTATTTTTTCTGTAGTTCAAACGTATTACATCCGGGCAGCGGGGGAGCGGGCCGATGAACGGGGTGGTGCTGTTCTATCTCGCGGCTTCGACCGGGGTGTTCATGGTGGCGAACGCGCTGCTGAAGACCTATGCCGTGAAGGGCGCGCCGATGATGCTGGTGGCGGCGCTGGCGGCGTTTTGCCTTGGCAACTGGCTGATGGTCCGGGTGATGCGCGAGAACGGGCTGGGCCTGGGTCTGGCGCTGAGCCTGGTGTTCCAACTGGTTGCCATCACGCTGATCGCCTATCTGTTCTTTGGCGAGAGACCCACGATGTTGCAACTGGCCGGGGTCGCTTTGGGCGTCGTGTCGATCGCGATGATCGCCTGGCCAAGCGGGGGCGGGGCATGAGGCGGGCGGGACCCATTCTGGCCGTTCTGACGCTGATCCTGGTGCTTTGGTATCTGGGGGCCATCTGGTTGAACGCGGCCTGGACCTATGATCAGGCGGCGCGGGCGGGGGCCACGGTAGCCTGGCGCGATCTGGTCTTCGGCGCCATGGATCAGAACCGGCCGGTGCTGCCGCCGCCGCATCAGGTGCTGGGCGAATTGTGGAAGGGGGTGACGGGGTTTGCGGTCACGTCCAAGAAATCGCTGGTGCATCATGGGCTGGTGACGCTGACCGCGACATTCTGGGGCTTTGTGTTCGGCACGCTGATGGGGATCCTGATGGCGGTGCTGATCGTGCGCAGCCGCGTGGTGGAGCTGGGGCTGATGCCCTGGGCGGTGATCAGTCAGACCGTGCCGGTGGTGGCGATTGCGCCGATGATCGTGGTGCTGTCGAACTCTCTGGGCTTGGGGGAGTATCTGGGGGTCGAGAACCGGTTGGTCAGCAAGACCATCATCGCGGCCTACCTGAGCTATTTTCCGGTGCTGGTGGGGATGATCAAGGGGCTTCGCAGCCCGGATCAGATGCAACTGGACCTGCTGAAAACCTATAGCGCGTCCGAGAGTCAGGGGTTTGTGAAGCTGCGGTTGCCGGCTTCGGTGCCGTATCTGTTCGCCTCGTTGAAGGTCGGGATTGCGGCGTCGCTGGTGGGGGCGATTGTCGGAGAG
>JANLQT010000208.1:0-5965 GCA_031368035.1 Rhodobacterales bacterium
CATCAGGGCTTGCGCGGCGGCGGCAAGGCTGTCCTTTTCGCCGGCATCGGGCAACAGGCCGATCAACTGGATGCCATCCTCGTTGCGCAGAATTTCGATCGAGAATCTCGGCGGGGCGATGGGCGTGCTGGGCGTCACCTCCATCTGATCACGCAGGCGCCCGGCATCCACCACGCCGCCCGCCACAGTCAGGGCGCGGGCACGGGCGGTCTCGTCCGGGGCGGTGCCGGTCAGCGTCACCAGCAGCCCGTCGGCGGTCACCTCGGCCCAGTCCAGCCCCTGCAGCAGCAGCGCCTGGTCCACATTCTGCCGGGCGCGGCCTTCAAAAAAGCCCACGGCGCCAAAGGCGATCATCACCGCAAGCCCGGCCGCCAGCACAAAGGCCGACAGTGCCAAGGGACCCGGCCCGGCCTTTTGCGCCCAAGTCAGTGCGCTTTGCTCGGGTTCGGGTTCGGTCACGTCATCCTCGGGTTTCGGGCTCGGATTTCGGGCTCGGGTTTCGGGGTCGGGTTTGGGGTCGGGTTTGCAGGTCTGCCGGTCCTATGCCCGCGCGCAGGCAGGATCAATCAGACCGCAGCGGCAATGGCAAGAAACAGCGCAGCAATCAGCCCGGCCGCGTTGTTGGACCGGAAGATCATCATGCACGAGGTCGGATCGTCGAGGTCCAGCCGCTGCATCTGCCAGGCAAGGTGCCAGCCCATGCCCCAGACCCCGATCAGCGCCAGAGCCAGCGGCGCAAGGCCCGCCCCTTGCGGCAGCGCCAGTGCGATGGCCACCATCATCAGCACCATCGTCAGACCCGCGAACAGCCACAGCCAGCCGCGGCTTTTGGTCCCGAACAGGCGCGCGGTGGATTTGACGCCGATCAGCGCGTCGTCCTCCTTGTCCTGATGGGCATAGATCGTGTCGTAATACAGCGTCCAGGCGATGCCGGCGGCATAAAGTGCCAGCGCGGCGGGATCGAGCCGCCCGGCATGGGCGGCAAAACCCAGAAGCGCGCCCCAGTTGAAGGCCAGCCCCAGAAACACCTGCGGCCACCAGGTAAATCGCTTGGCAAACGGATAGATGCAGACCAGCGCCAGTGACAAAACGCCCAGCCCCACGGTCAACCAGTTGTAGGTGAGCAGGATCGCCGCCGCCGCCAGTGCCTGCACCACCATCCAGACCGCCGCGCCCCGCACCGTGACCTGACCCGAAGGCAAGGGGCGGCTTTTGGTCCGCTCGACCCTTGCGTCGAAGTCGCGGTCTGAAATGTCGTTCCAGGTGCAGCCCGCGCCGCGCATCAGGAACGCGCCCGCGCCGCAGGACAGCGCCAGCCAGATATCCCAGGGGCGAAAGCCGCCTTCCAGTGCCGCCAGCGCGATGCCCCACAGGCAGGGGATGTACAAAAGCCAGGTGCCGATGGGCCGGTCGGCGCGCGACAGCCGCAGGTAGGGCCGCGACCAGGGCGGGGCCAGCCGGTCCACCCAGTTGCCTTTCACGGCATCAGAGACCGTTTGGGCGGCGGCATTTTCGGGCGCCTCTGGCAATCCGGGGGGCTGAGACATAGGTTCCAATGCATGGCAGAGGTGAAGATCAGGCTTTATGTAGAACAGCCGCTGGCCCCGGGGCAACCCGTGGCCTTGGGCGAGGCTGCCGCCAATTACCTGTTCAACGTGATGCGCCTGACCAAGGGCGATGGCGTGCTGCTGTTCAATGACAGCGATGGAGAATGGCGGGCCGAGATCGAACAGGCCGGCAAACGCGCCGGTCTGGCCCGGGTGACGGCCCAGACCCGCCCCCGGACGCCGCCCCCCGACCTGTGGCTGGTGTTTTCGCCGATCAAGAAGGCGCGGCTGGACTTTCTGGTGGAAAAGGCGGTGGAACTGGGTGCCGCGCGGCTGGTGCCGGTGCAGACCCGCTTCACCCATGCCGAACGCCTGCGCCCGGACAAGCTGCGCGCCCATGTGATCGAGGCGGCGGAACAATGCGAGGCGACCTGTCTGCCCGGGATCGCTGATCTGGAACCGCTGGACCGGCTGCTGTCGCGCTGGCCGCAAGATCGCCGCCTGTTCTGGGCGGACGAGGGGCTGGCGGGCCGCGCCGCGATGCTTCAGGCCGACAGGGGCACGCCATCAGCCCTGCTGGTTGGTCCCGAGGGCGGATTTTCCCCCGACGAACGAACAAGGTTGCAAAGCCTGCCCTTCGTCACGCCGATCTCGCTGGGCCCCCGTATTCTGCGCGCGGAAACCGCCGCCATCGCGGCGCTGACGCTGTGGCAGGCCACGCTGGGGGATTGGGCATGACCCTGCGGCCCGCCAGCCCAACCGATCACCCGGCCATCGAGGCCTTCCTGCGCCAGCATGAGGCGTCCTCGCTGTTTCCGCTGGCCAATCTGGTGGGCGCGGTGCCGCAGAAGATGTGGGTGGCGGGGGTCGGGGCGGGGCTGGCGGGGGTTCTGGCGCTGAACCCGGGCGGTTTTCTGATGCCGCAATGGCCGGGGCTGAACCCCGCATCCGCCCGGCGCGCGCTGGCGCGGCAAGCGATCAGCGCCATGGTCGGGCCGTTCGATCAGGTGGCGGCGCTGCTGGACGCTTTGGGGATTGGCCCGGACCGGCTGCGCCATAACGGTCGCGAGCCTTTGTGCCGGTTGGCGCTGGCCGATCTGGTGTTGCCAGACACGCAAGGCACGCGGCTTGCCCCCCTGCACGAACGGGACAGGGACATCGTCACCCATTGGCGCATGGCCTACAACGCCGAGACGATGGGTCAGGCCGAATCCGGCACGCGGGAACAGGCGGCGCGGGATGTGGACCGCTGGTTGGCGGCAGGCAACCACCGCGTCTTGTGGCGCGGGACCGATCCGGTCGCTTTGACCGGCCTGAACGCAAGGCTGGCGGATGTGGTGCAGGTGGGCGGGGTGTTCGTGCCGCCGGCCTTGCGCTCGCAGGGCTTTGCGCGCAGCGCCGTGGCCCTGCATCTGGCCGAGGCCCGCACCGGCGGGGCCAGCCGCGCCGTGCTGTTCGCGGCCACCCAAGCCGCCTTCCGCGCCTATCAGGCGATCGGCTTCAATCAAACCGGCTGGATGGGGCTTGCGCTTCTCCACAAATCCATGGTGCCCGCATGACCTGGCTGCGTCCCGAAGTCACCGCCGCCCTGCACAAGGGGCAAGAGGTCATCGCGGCCTTGGGGGTCATTCTGGTCGGCCTTTGGCTGATCTGGCTGGGCGGTTATCTGCTGGTGCAGGTGGGGCTGGTGGTCATGGGGGTGGGTGCGATCCTCGCCCATATGGCCTGGCGGCGGATGCGGTTCGCGCAAGAGATCAGCGCGCCGGGCGTGGTGGAACTGGACGAGGCGCAGGTCGGCTACCTTGGCCCCGGTGACGGCGGATTCCTGTCGCTGGAGGAACTGGTGGAACTGCGGCTGATGCGGCTGAACGGCAAGCGCATGTGGCGGCTGAAGCAGGCCGACGGACAGGCGCTGCTGATCCCGGTCGAGGCGCAGGGGGCGGACCGGCTGTTCGACGCCTTCGCCGGTCTGCCCGGCATGGACACCCGCGCGCTGGTTGCCGCGCTGGACTCGGCGCCCGCCGTGCCGGGCCTGGCGGAAACGCGTGTCATCTGGCGGCGCGCGTCGTCTGCCAAGCTGTTCAAGGCCCCACTGCCTGGGCCGCGCCCTCTGCAATGATCTGCCCCAGCTTGACTCGGGCCACCTTGACTTGGACACGCCGCCTTGACACCAGTTGCACCTCTCGACCTCTGAAAGGCCCCATTCCATGTCCATTCCCCAATCCGGTGGCGGCCAGATCGAGCGCTTCGAGGACCTTGCCGAGATGCTGGAGTCCGGCAACAAGCCCAAGGCCGACTGGCGCCTTGGGACCGAGCACGAGAAATTCGGGTTTCTGACCGATACCAACCTGCCGCTGCCCTATGCCGGTCCGCGCTCGATCAGCGCCTTGTTCGCGGGGCTTGAAGCGGGCTTTGGCTGGACGCCGGTGCGCGAGGGCGAGAATATCATCGGCATGACCCGCAATGGTGCCAACATCAGCCTGGAACCGGGCGGACAGTTCGAACTGTCCGGCGCGCCGCTGGTGTCGGCGGTGGAGACGGAAGCGGAACTGGCGAACCACCTGACCGAGGTGAAGTCGATTGCCGGTCCGCTGGGGATCGCGTTCCTGGGCATTGGCGCGGCGCCGGAATGGCGGGGCGAGCAGATGCCGGTGATGCCCAAGGGGCGCTACCGGCTGATGACCGATTACATGGGCCGCGTCGGCACGCATGGCACGCAGATGATGTACCGGACCTGCACGGTGCAGGTGAACCTCGACTACGCGTCCGAGGCGGACATGGTGAAGAAGCTGCGGGTGGCGATTGCGTTGCAGCCGGTGGCGACGGCGCTGTTTGCGTCAAGCCCGTTCTTTGACGGCAAGCTGAACGGGCACAAATCCTGGCGGTCTCGGATATGGCGCGGGTTGGACAACAGCCGCACCGGGATGCTGCCGTTTGTGTTTGATGGAGATATGGGGTTTCAGGCCTATGTCGATTGGGTTCTCGATGTGCCGATGTATTTTGTTTACCGCGACGGGCATTACATCAACGCGCTGGGGCAAAGTTTCCGCGATTTCCTGAAAGGGGAATTGCCTGCGCTGCCCGGCGAAAAGCCCACCCTGTCGGATTGGGCCGACCACATGACCACGGTATTCCCCGAAGCCCGGGTGAAGAAATACATCGAGATGCGCGGCGCCGATTGCGGGGATGTGCCCCATATCAACGCGCTGCCGGCGTTCTGGGTCGGGTTGATGTATGACGGGGCCGCGCTGGATGCGGCCTGGGACCTGGTGAAGAATTTCGATACGGAGGCCCGCGAGGGGCTGCGGGTGGCGGCCTCGGTCTCGGGGCTTCAGGCCGAGGTGGAGGGCGTGAAGCTGATCGACCTCGCCCGCGCCGCAGTTGGTCTGTCATATATGGGGCTTGCCCAGCGCGGGATGGGCGAAGAGCGTTTGCTTTCGCCGCTGATGGAAAGCTTGGGGTCTGGCAAGACCCAGGCCGACCGGCTGCTGGACCTGTATCACGGGGAATGGAAGGGCAGCCTAGCCCCGATTTATGACGCGGTGCGGCTTTGACGGCCAGCGGACGAGTCTTAGCCGACTACCGACGATCAAGCATAGTGATGGGCCGCCCACAAGGCCAGACCGATCAGCGTGAACTGGATCCCAGCAGCGACTAGTTCGACGGTAATCCAGGACACGATCGAGGGCACTTTCAGTTCACCAGCCAACGCGAATGCCATGTAGGACGCGAGAAACGCACCAAAGGCCCATGCGATCAGCACCGCCGTAGTGATTGAATCGCCCGGCTGGTAACTTGCGTAGATCAAGGAAAGAATCAGCCCCTGAACAATCATCGACAAAACGCCAAGCGGGGCAATCGGTGCCTCCCGGTAGAATCCGGCAGCGTTGTAATGTGCAGCGTTGATCTTAAAATGGGAAAGGCCCTGAACCAGCACGGTCGCCGCGATATAGCCAACAACGGTCAACAAATGAGCCAGCATTGCTGCCTCCCTGAAACTCAAAGCGACAGTCCTTAAATGGGGCGTCACCGCTGTGCAGATTGCCGTGCCAATAGGTGAAAGTCAAGTGTCGGTGCACGGAGTGCCCCCTCCACCAACTGCGCGATGTCCGAAAAATGGGTCGTGTTTTAGGCCTCAGCCCGGCTCTGTTGCACAAATCGGCTGACGGCCGGACTTCCCCTTCTCCCGGCCGGACTTGTCCTACGAGCTTCGTGACGGGGATGCCGAGCGCGGTGAAGCCGTTCAGGACAGCGACACGAACCTGGAACTCCGCGACCTGACGGTCGAAGTCCCGCGCCATCAGGCGCTGACCCAGCAGTTTCGCTACGCGGACCTTCGGTTCACACAGTGCATCTTTGTTTCGACGCGGCTTCGGCGGTGGTATCCGCTCCATCGTCGCCAGAGCGCGCGGCCCAGA
>JANLQT010000263.1:0-3462 GCA_031368035.1 Rhodobacterales bacterium
GGTGACATGGCAGGACCGTATCCGCACCATCAGCATCACCGGAGAATTGCTCGCCTCTGACAAGGCAAACCCATCCCCCACCGCCTTGACAATGCTGGGCAAATTCGGCCGCGGGTCCAGCAGCCAGAACTGCGACTTCATCGCAAACGCCTGCGTCCGCTCTTGCATGATGGACGAGCCTTCACCGTAATCCTCTCCAACGATCACCAGCGCCCCGCCGTTCACCCCCGCACTCGACAGGTTCGCCAAAGCGTCAGAGGCGACGTTCACCCCCACCGGCCCCTTGAACGTCACCGCCCCCCGGATCGGATAATGCACCGAGGCCGCCAGCATCGCCGCCGCCGCCGCCTCATTGGCGTTCGCCTCGAACCGCACGCCCAACTCGCCGAGCAGGTCTTGTGCATCCGCCAAAACGTCCATCAGATGCGAGATCGGCGCGCCCTGATAGCCGCCGACATAGCCGACCCCGTTCTCCAGCAGCGCCTTGGTCAGCGCCAGAATCCCCTCGCCGGTGAAGGTCGTCCCCGCCCCTTGCTTCAGATGTTCGACTTCTGCCTTGAAGGACCGTTCTGCCATGATCTATCCTCAATAATCGTGTTTGCGGATGTTGCCGTGGATCTTCTGCAAAGTCGCGACAAAGGCCAGCGCCTCGCCTGCGTCGATGCCCTTGAACATCACTTGATACGTCTCTGCCATATGCGGCCACAGGATTTCAAACTTCGCCCGCCCCGCCTCGGTGATGAACACCCGGATCGCCCGGCTGTCGCTGCCGTCCACCTCGCGCCGCACCAACCCATCGGCCTGCAATGTATCCAGCGCCCGGCTAAACGAGCTCGCCTCCACAATCGCATGCACCGCGAGCTGCCCTATAAGAAGCCCGTCCATCACCGACAACACCGCCAGCGCCCGCATCTTGGGCGTGGTCAGCCCCAGCTTGGCCATCTCTGCCCGGATCGAGGCGTTGTAGCGGCCCATGATGCGGTACATCAGATAGGGCGCATAGTTGGACAGGCCAATCTCGCCAAGCCGTGGAACAGGCAGGTCATCCTTCATGCGCCGAGCCTTTTTGCGGCGTTGAAGCCCGATCCGCCGCCCAGGCCGGGGCCGGGGTGCGTTGAAGCGCCAATATGCACCAGCCCGCGCACGAGGCCGGTGCCGTTCGTGGAATGCGCAAAGGGCCGGAACAGGAAGAACTGGTCGATGGAGCACGCCCCGCCATAGGGATCGCCGCCGACGAGACCCACATTCATCGCCTCCAAATCCTTCGGCGAATAGGCGCGGCGGGCCAGCTTGATCGTGTCGAAGTCCTTGATATGGCGGGTCAAGATCGCCTCAATCCGGTCGGCAAACGCCTCACGCACCGCGTCCCAGTCCTGCCCTGCGATCTGACCGGCGGCATCCCCCTTGATGACCCGAGGCGCATCCGGCACTTGCAGCCACAGCACCGCCTTGCCCGGCGGGCAGCGCGAGGGATCAAGCCGCGAGGGCTGCCCCACACAGATCGTCGGCACCGCCGGAAGCATCCCCCGGTCTGCCTCATTCGCCGATTTCGACACCGCGTCGATCCCGTCCGACAGATGGATCAGCGCCACATCGTCCAGCCCCGGCGTCAGCCATTCCGGGGGCCGGTCCAAGGCAAAGTGCAGTTGGAAATTCCCGCGACCATGCCGGAATTGGCGCGCCGCCGCCTTGTCCTCCGGCAGGTTAACCCCCTCCAGCAGCCGCCCATAAAGCTGTGCCGGGTCGACCGACGCCAGCACCGACGAGGCCTCAATCACCTCCCCCGACACCAGCCGAACGCCTGTCACGCGGCCATCCTTGACTGTGATCCGCTCCACATCCGCGCCCGTCCGCGGAACCCCACCCTTCTCCTCGATCAGCGCCTTGAACGCCCGCACCACCTGCCCCGCCCCGCCCTTGGCCACCGGAGCCCCCGCCGCCTCCAAAGCAAAGGCCACGACCTTCGCCATCTGCGCCGAATACGTAGACTCCGGCGTCAGCCCACAATGCAGCACCCAAGGCGCAAGCAGAGCCCGCGTCAGGGGGCTCGCGTAGTTCGCCTCAAGCCACCCCCGCGCCGGCACCAGAGCCTGACCCATCCAAGCCGCCATCCCGCGCAGCCCGCGCTTCCAAACCTGCGCGAACAGCAGTTTCGCGGTGGACCAAGACCACAAATCACCACCCAGCAGCGCAAACAGGAACGGCGCATCGGCCAAAACCTGTCCGACATCCGCCCGCAACTGGTCCCCATCCCCCGCCGCCAAGGCATTGAACGCCGCCGCGTTTTGCACCGGGTCCATCGTCAGCACCAACGACGACCCATCCGGTCGCAGCACCGCCGTCGGATGCGGTGAATGGCAATACTCAAACCCGTGCCGCGCCAGATGCGGCCCCAAAACCGCCCCCGCTGGCGAGGTCATGAACAGAACAAACGTCGCCGCCATCACGTCATGGGTAAACCCCGGCAGGGTCACCTCGGCGCTGAGCAAACAGCCGCCAAGACGGTCCTCCCGCTCCAGCACCACAACCTTGTCGCCGTGTCGCGCCAGCAGCGCTGCTGCAACAAGGCCGTTGATGCCCGACCCGATGATGACATGCGCGGCCATGTCCTAGCTGCGCGGCACCAAAGCCAAGGCCCGGATCGGACTTCCGGTCCCGCTTTTGATCTTCAACGGCGCGGCAATCAGGATTGCTCCCTTGGCCGGCAATTTGTCCAGGTTCGCCAAAGACGCCAGCCCATACCGGTTGTTCTTGTGCAGCAGATTATGCGCCGGATAGGGCGGGTTCATCCCCCCCGCTGCGCCTGCATCCGTGCCGATACACTGGCTGCCCCAGCCCACAATACCCTTGCCGATCAGATATTCCATCACCTCCACCGTCGGCCCCGGCGTGTGCGGGCCGGTTTCGTTGGCGTTCAGAAACAGCGCCTCGTCATGGCCCCGTTTGTCCCAATCGGACCGCAGGACCACCCATTCCCCCGCCTTGATCTCGCCATGCTTGGCCTCCCAAGCCTTCACATGGTCGATCGTCAGCAGAAAATCCGGGTCCGCCCCACACTCTGCCGCGAAGTCGAGCACGTTCACCGGCGCGACCAGCCGCTGCACCGGCAGCGTGTCGGTATAGCCGTCGGCATAATCCTTGCCGGTGATCCAGTGGTGCGGCGCATCGAAATGCGTGCCGGAATGCTCGCCCACCTTCAGCCAGTTCCAGGCCCAGAACGGCCCGTCTTTGTCATATTCGCTGATCCGGTGAATCTCGATCTTCGGGGTGTCCTTGGCGAAATCCGGCGGCAGTTTAAGCAGCGGCGTGTCCGGCCCCAGCACCCCGGTGCAATCCACCACGTCGATCCCCCCCGAGGCCAGCATCCCGGCCAACTCGCTCAGCACATTTGCAGCAGTCATCTTGGTCTCCCTGTTGATCCGTAGCGAGCGGCGAGTTGGATTCCCGACGTCTCAAGCTGGA
>JANLQT010000301.1:0-16032 GCA_031368035.1 Rhodobacterales bacterium
GGATATTTCGGCAAAAGCGATGGATGGATGTTCAGCATCTGTCCCGCATGGGCCCTTGCGAACTCTGGCGTCAGGATACGCATGAAGCCGGCGTGACAGATGATATCGGGATGCACGGCATGCAGGCATTTCTCCAGCACCGCCTCGAACCCTGCGCGGTCCTTGCCGAAAGCGCGGTGATCGGCGGTGGCGGTGGCGATCCCCTGTTCTCGCGCCCAGGCAATCCCCGGCGCATCAGTCACATTCGAGAACACCAGCACCGGCCGCGCCGGATGATCGCCGGTCATGCTTTGCACCAGCGCCCGCATGTTCGACCCACCCCCGGAAATGAGGATGGCAACCCGCTTCACAGCAAATGCCCGCGATAGACCACGCCCTCGCCCGGCACGATCTGCCCCAGCCGCACGACGGTCTCGCCCATGCCTTGCAGCAGCGCCGCAATCTCGTCCGCCCGGGCGACGTCCACCGACAGGATCAGCCCGATGCCGCAGTTGAAAGTCTTCAGCAACTCCGGCTCCGACATGTTGGCGGTCTTGGCCAGCCACTGGAACACCGGCGGCAAGTGCCACGCCCCAAGATCAATCGCGCAAGCCAGCCCCTCGGGCAGGATGCGCGGCGGGTTCTCGGTCAGACCGCCGCCGGTGATATGCGCCAGCCCATGCACCCCGCCCGCCCGGATCGCCGCCAGCGCCGGTTTCACATACAGCCGCGTCGGCGTCAGCAAAGCCGCGCCAAGCGTGCCGTCCGAGAATGGCGAGGCCGCATCCCAGCCCAGCCCCGACAGTTCCACCACCTTGCGGACAAAGGAATACCCGTTGGAATGCACCCCGTCCGAGGTCAGCCCCAACAGCACGTCGCCCTCGACAACCCCCCGAGGCAGGTCCGTCCCCCGCTCCATCGCGCCCACGGCAAACCCGGCCAGATCAAAGTCGCCGCCATGATACATGCCCGGCATCTCTGCCGTCTCACCGCCGACCAAAGCGCAGCCCGACCTCTCACAGCCCAAAGCGATGCCGTTGATGATGCGCGTGGCCTGTTCCAGTTCCAGCTTGCCGGTTGCGAAATAGTCAAGGAACAGCAGCGGTTCTGCCCCCTGACAGACCAGATCATTCACGCACATCGCAACCAGATCGATGCCGATGGTATCGAAAAGCCCGGTGTCGATGGCGATCCGCAGCTTGGTGCCTACGCCGTCGGTCGCCGCGACAAGGATCGGGTCCTGATAGCCCGCCGCCTTCAGATCGAACAGCGCGCCAAAGCCGCCCAGCCCGCCCATCACGCCCTTGCGGTCGGTGCGCTTGGCCGCCGGCTTGATCCGCTCGACCAGTGCATTGCCTGCGTCGATATCGACCCCGGCATCGGCATAGGTCAGTCCATTGTGGCCCTTGGTCATGGCGCGGCGCTCCTGATGGATTTGGCGCTGGCCTTAGACCATCACGCCTGCGCGCGCAATCGCTTGACCGGCGCTTGCGCGGCCCTTAGGGAAAGGGCGCCGGGCCTGTAGCTCAATTGGTTAGAGCAGGGCGCTCATAACGCCTTGGTTGGGGGTTCGAGTCCCTCCGGGCCTACCATCCGCGCACCTGGTCGCATATCTCGCGACGGTTTTCGGCAAATCGCAGTTAATCAAACTCTAACGAAATTTCAGAAATACAGCAAATTCAATGTATTACATAATGTTGCACGCGTGCAACCTCGTGCATTGCACACTCCGCCCGGGCCTATTTCTTCGGAATGCAGACCCCAGGATCCCCCTCGCCCAGCAAGCAGGTCTGCGAATTGCCAGTGATTTTGCCCTTGGTCCGCTGCACGATGGCCAGCGTCCAGATGCAGCGATCAGCCTGATAATAGGCTTCAAGCCGCCGGTCGGTGCCATCCTGGACCATCTCGGCCATGGCAATCACCGCGCCCTTGGCCGCCATGTCCTTGGTGAAGGCCCCATAGGCCATGCAACTCGGCAACGGCGCCCCTTGGGCAAGCGCCGAACCCGCCAACAGCGAAAGGACAAGGGCAAAATATTTCATGGCATCACCTGTCAGGCCGGCGGGATGGTCCACGATTTTGCCCCAGTCGCGCAAGAGGGTGGGGCGAAAAAACGGGCGACACCGGCCCCAAAGCCTTGCCGCGTCAAATCTCTTGGCCCGGCACCCTAGAAATTCCTAGCCCCGCACGGCATCCTTGCCCCCGCAACCCCGAGAGCCCCGATGACCGATTTCCTGCTGCTTGTCTTCACCTTCCTCGTCGCCGGCGTTCTGACCGTGCCCCTTGCCGCGCGGCTTGGGCTTGGCTCGGTGCTTGGCTATCTTGCGGCGGGCATCGTGATTGGCCCGGTTCTGCGGCTGCTGGGCGTTGATCTGGCCGTCATCGGTGAGTTCGGTGAGTTCGGCGTGGTGATGATGCTGTTTTTGGTCGGGCTGGAATTGCAGATCAGCCGACTTTGGTCGATGCGGGGAAGGCTGATCGGCCTTGGCGGCGGGCAGGTCGGCCTGACCACGCTTGCGATCATGGGGATCGCGATGGCCTTGGGGCAAACCTGGCAGACCGGGCTGGCGACGGGGCTGATCCTGTCGCTGTCCTCGACCGCCATCGTGCTGCAAACGCTGACCGAACGCGGGCTGTCCCGCAGCGACGGGGGCGAGGCGTCGTTCGCCGTGCTGCTGTTTCAGGACATCGCGGCGATCCCGATGCTGGCGCTGTTGCCGCTGCTGGCGCAGAAGTCCCTGTTCGGCCATGACGCCCTGCCCGTGCACGGCCCCGCGCTCAGCCTGGTGGACGGCCTGACCGGCTGGCAGGCGGCCGGGATCACCGCAGCCGCCGTCGCGGCGGTGGTTTTCCTGGGCGGCAAGGTCGCCGAGCCGATCTTCCGTTTCATCACCCGCGCGCACCTGCCCGAGTTGTTCACCGCCACTGCGCTGATGATCGTGGTCGGCATCGCGCTGCTGATGTCGCTGGTCGGCCTGTCACCGGCGCTTGGCACCTTTCTTGCGGGCGTGGTGCTGGCAGGGTCCACCTATCGCCACGAATTGCAGGCCGATATCGAACCGTTCAAGGCGCTGCTGTTGGGCCTGTTCTTCATGACCGTGGGCGCCGGGATCAACCTTGGCCTGCTGTGGGGCAACCTCGGCATCACGCTGGCGCTGACGCTAGGGCTGCTGGTGGTGAAAACCGCCGTGATGCTCGGCCTTGCGAAGCTGTTCCGTCTGCGCGGCGGCGACCCCTGGCTGTTCGCGCTTGGCCTCGCCCAGGCCGGAGAGTTCGGTTTCGTGCTGCTGGCCTTCACCGTCGCAGGCGGCATCCTGCCCGCCGCCATCGCCGATGAATTGCTGCTGGTCGTGGCCCTTTCCATGCTGCTGACCCCGGCCCTGTTCATCATCTACCAATCGGTGATCGCCCCGCGCCATCTCGCGCCCGAACGCGCCGCCGATACCATCCCCCAAAGCGCCGAGATCATCATCGCCGGGCACGGCCGGGTTGGCGGCGTGGTGAACCGTATGCTGCGCGCCGCCGGCAAGCAGACCACAGTGATCGACTACAACTCTCGCCAGATCGAGATGTTGGACAAGTTCGGCATCCGCGCCTATTTCGGCGACGCGACCCGCAATGATCTTCTGCTGTCGGCGGGGATCGCACAGGCCAAGCTTCTGGTCGTGACCATCGACGACAAGGCCCAGATCACCGCGCTGGTGCGCCATGTCGTGCAGACCTATCCACATCTGCATGTGCTGGCCCGCGCCGTCGATCGCAACCATGTCTATGACCTTTGGGCCGTCGGTTGCCGCGACATCATCCGCGACACCTATGACAGCTCGCTGCGCATGGGCCGCTCGGCGTTCGAGGCACTGGGCGCCACCCGCGCGCAAGCCGACCAGATCAGCACCGTCTTCAACGACAACGACCGCGAAGCGATGATCGAGGCCGCCGAACACTATGATCCCGACATTCCGGTGCTTGAAAACGAAAAGTTCATCACCTCGGTCCGCGCCATGACCTCGCGGCGGCAGGAAGAGCTTGGGCACCAGATCGCCGCTATTCTAAATCGCGCGAACTGACGATTTCCAGCGCCCTTTCAACAGGTTGACGCCTTACATCCGCATCAAAGGCTATTTTGATTGACAATTCAATCAGATTTTTGCGACCCTGCGCCCAGCCAGGAGTTCCTTTATGCTGCCCCCAAAACGCGACCTTGCCCGCTCCAACGCTCAGTTTCAGCGCGCCGTCAAACGCCTGCCGCTGGGGGTTTCCTCGACCTTCCGGTACTGGGGAGACGACCGGACGATCTATGTCCACCACGGCAAAGGCGGCCGGACCTGGGACATCGACAGCAACAATTATGTGGACTATCGGCTCGGCTATGGCCCGGCGATCCTGGGCTATGCCGATGACCGGGTGGACGCGGCCGCCCGCCGGGGCATAGAGGTGGGCGGGGTCTTTGCCCTGTCCACCGAGCGCGAATTGATCGTCGCCGACCGCATCGCAAAGATGGTTCCTGCCGCAGAACTGGTGCGCTTTTCCAATTCGGGGACCGAAGCTGTCATGGCGGCGCTGCGTTTGGCGCGCGCCTACACGAACCGGGACAGCTATCTTCTGGTCGAGGGCGGCTATCACGGCCTGTTCGACGCCGCGATGTGGCAGTCCAATGTCGAGGATTGGCAGGCGGGATCGAACGACGACCCCGAGGTGATCCCCTATGGCAAGGGCATCCCGCAACTGGTCAAGTCGATGGTCCACCTGACCCCGATGAATGATCTGCAACGGCTGGAGGACGTGTTCCGCAAGCATGGAGGCGCACTCGCCGCCATGCTGATCGAGCCGATCCAGGGCAATTGCTGCGGCATCAACGCCCGCGCCGAATATGTGTATCTCGCCCGGCAACTGTGTGATCAGTATGGGGTTTTGCTGATCATCGACGAGGTCAAGACCGGGTTCCGCGTCGGCAAGGGCGGCGTGCAGGGACTGCTGGGCGTGAAACCCGATATCACCACCTTCGCCAAAGCCGTGGCCAACGGCTATCCGATTGCCCTTGTGGCGGGGCGAGAGGATGTGATGCGGATGTTCCACTACGGCGGCGCCTCGCATGGCGGCACTTATACCGCGCATTCCGTATCCTTGGCCGCGGCCGAGGAATGTCTGCGCATTCTGGATGAAACCCCAGCGCTGGAAACGCTCGCCAACCACGGTGCCGCGGTGAAATCCGGCATTTCCGCCATCCTCAACACGCGTGGCATCGCACATTCCTATGCGGGGCACGACAGCATGTTCGGCCTGTTCTTCGCCGAACAGGCTCCGGACAATTACCGTGCCTGGAAAACTTCCGATTACAGCTTCTATGACCAGATGGCCTATTATCTGCACGACCTTGGCGTCATCGTCGAACCCGACAGCCGCGAGCCCTGGTTCATGTGCGAGGCACATGGGCTGGACCCTTCCTGTCTGTCGGATACGTTGAAGGCCGTCGAACAAGCCGTTGATCTGACGCTGGAAACCATGAAGGCCCCCGCATGATTTATGATGTGATCGTCATCGGCGCAGGTCACAATGGGCTGGTGGCCGCCGGCTATCTTGCCCGGGCGGGGCTGAAGGTCTGCGTGGTGGAAAAGAACGACTGGATCGGCGGCGCGGCGGTTTCCCGCGAGCTTTATCCCGGCTTCACCTATTCCAACTGTTCCTACGTCGCCTCGCTGTTCCGGCCCGAAATCATGCGCGATCTGGAACTGCCGAAGTATGGCCTGCAAATCCTGCCCTACGAAGGTGGCGCGGTGTTCATGGAGGGCGGCGACTACCTCGGCATGTTCCGCGATCACGACGCCAACCGGCGCGAGATCGCCCGCCATTCGCCCCGCGACGCCGAGGCTTATGACATCTACGCCCGCGACGTCCTGCGCCATTGCCGCTTTATCCGCCCCATGCTGCTGCGCACCACGCCCGACCCCGCCAGTTTCCGCCCGCGCGATCTGGGCGAACTCGCCTGGCTCGGCAAGCAGATGTTCGGCCTGTCCGAACACGCGATGGCCGAGATGATCCGGTTCTGGACCATGTCGATTTCCGACTTCCTCGACCATTATTTCGAGCACAAGACGGTGAAAGCCTATCAGGCCGTCGCCTCGATCATCGGCACGGCGCTTGGCCCGATGTCGCCCGGCACCGCTTACGTCCTTTTGCACCATGCGATGGGCGATGTGGACGGCAATGTCGGCGCGTGGGGCTTTGCGCGGGGCGGCATGGGGTCGATCACCAAGGCGCTGGCCGCCAGTTTCAAGGACAAGGGCGGCGAAATCCGCGTGGGGTCCGGCGTGGCAGAGGTGCTGGTTTCGCATGGCCGTGCGACGGGGGTGATGCTGGACAACGGCGATGTGCTGAAGGCGCGGCGGGTCGTGTCGAACATGGACGTGAAGCGGACCTTCCTGAAAACCGTCGATGAAAAGCACCTGCCCGAGACGTTCGTCAAGCGCGTGAAGGCGTTCAAGATCCGCGGCTCGTCCGGCAAGCTGAACATCGCGCTGGACCGCGCGCCCAAGTTCACCGCCCTGCCCGAGGGCGCGCCCAACATCAGGGGCGATCTGCACTTCACGGATTCCATTGAGAAAATGGAGCGTGCCTATGACGATTGGAAAGACGGCCATTTCAGCGCCGATCCGTTCCAGGACCTGATGATCCCGACAATGATCGACCCGACCATGGTGCCACCCGGCAAGCATTTCATGTCCTGTTTCGTGCAATACGCCCCCCCGAAAGTCGAAGGCCACGACTGGACCGACGCCGACCGTGACGCTTTTGGTGCGACCTGTCTGAACCAGATCGAAAAATACGCCCCCGGCTTCAAGGAAAGTATCCTCCACGTCGAAGTCCGCACGCCGCGTGAACTGGAAGCCGAGGTCGGCCTGACCGAGGGCAATATCTTCCAGGGCGAACTCACCTTCGACCAGCTGCTGTTCAACCGTCCCGTTCCCGGCTGGGCCCAGTACCGCACCCCCATAAAGGACTTGTGGATCTGCGGTTCCTCCACCCATCCGGGCGGCGGCGTGATGGGCGCGCCGGGCCGCAATGCCGCGGCCGAACTGCTGCGCGAGATGAAAACGCCCGCCAAAGACATGAGCGACGCCTATGCCATCCTCTGACATCCTCGTCCTCGGCGGTGGCACCAATGGGCTGGCTTGCGCCACGCGTCTTGCCCAAGCCGGGCACCGCGTTACCCTGCTCGAGACAGAAGCCGTCACCGGCGGCGCCGCGCGCGGCTGGGAGTTTGCGCCGGGTTTCCGTACCCCCGGCCTCGCGCAGGTGCTGCATCTTCTGGACCCGCGCGTCATCAAGGGCATGGGGCTGAAGCTGGACCTCGCCCCCCTGCCCACGATCGCCCTGTCAGCATCGGGCGATCATTTGACCTTCGGCGGCACTTTCGGCTCGGACCTGAACGGCGCGACGGAAGCCGAGGCCAAGGCCTGGGCTGACCTGCGCGCCAAGCTGTTACGCTTCGCCGGTGTTCTCGCGCCGATGAAACAAATGGCGCCGCCGAGGCTGGCTTCAGGTGCCGGCAATGATACGCTGAAGCTGCTGAAAATGGCGCTGAAAATGCGGCTTCTCGGCGCGGATGACTTCCGCGAACTGCTGCGGATGCTGCTGATCAACGTCTGGGACGTGCTGGAGGACGAACTTGCCGACCCCCGCCTCAAGGGCCTTGTGGCCTTTGACGCGACGCTCGGCTCGTGGCTTGGCCCCCGCTCGCCCAACTCGCTGATCCAGCTGCTGAACCGTCTTGCGGGAGAGGTTGATGGCCGTCCGGCCGCGCTCGCCTTGCCGAAACGCGGGATGAAGGCTGTGGCGCAAGCGATGACCACCGCAGCCCAGGCGGCGGGCGTGACCGTCCGCACGGGGGCAAGGGTCACGCGGATCATCACCGAGAACGACCGCGCCGTGGGCGCCGTGTTGGACTCGGGCGAGGAGTTGCGCGCCGAAACCATCGTCTCGGCGCTGAACCCCAAGACCACGCTGCTGTCCCTTGTCGGCCCGCGCCTTTTGGACAACGGCCTCGTCACCCGCCTGCGCCATCAGAAATCGCGGGGCGCGGCGGCCAAACTGCATCTGGCGCTGACCGGCCTGCCCGACTTCCGGGGCGCGGACCCCAAGGCGCGGCTGGTGATTGCGCCCTCGTCCAACGCCGTGGAATCCGCCTTCAACCCGGTGAAATATGGCGAGGTTCCGGGCGCGCCTGTCATGGAAATTCTGCTGCCCTCGCTACACGACCCGGCGCTTGCCCCCACCGGCCACCACGTCTTGTCGGCCATCGTCCAATACGCCCCCCATGCGCCGAAAGCTGGAGAGGACCCTGCCCGCGCGCAGATGCTGGAGGCTTGCTTGAGGCAACTGGAAACCCACGCCCCCGGCCTGCGCGCCCGCGTTGCCCATGCCGAACTCTTGATGCCCTATGACATCGAGGCGCGGTTTGGCATGCAGGGCGGCAACTGGCATCATGGCGAGCTGAGCGTCGAGCAGATGCTGTTCCTGCGGCCCCTTGCGGAACTTGCGCAATATCGGACCCCCATCGACGGGCTGTGGCTGGCGGGTGCAGGCAGCCATCCGGGCGGCGGCATATCCGGGTCGGCGGGCTGGAACGCGGCGGAAGCCGTGCTGAAAGGGGCATAAGCCATGGACCAGCTGCACTATCTTACGCCCCTGAAGCAGACGCCGTTTCATCCGCGCGTGGCCGATGCGAACCGGTTGAACGACTGGGGGCCCTGGGCGGGCTATACCTCGGCGTTGACCCTTGCAGATGAGGCGATGGAATACACCGCGATCCGCAACGCCGCCTCGGTCTTTGACCTGTGCCCGATGGTGAAATACCGGATCAGCGGCCCGGACGCCGCCGCCTACCTGAACCGGCTGACGGTCCGCAATGCCGCCAAACTGCCGGTCGGGTCGGTGCATTACACGGTCTGGTGCGATGACCACGGGCAGTTGGTGGACGACGGCACCCTGTTCCGCCTTGGCCTCGATGACTTCCGAATCTGCTGTCAGGAACGTCATCTGCCCTGGCTGCTGGACTCGGGCTTCGGTTTTGACGTGAAGATCATCGAGGAAACTGAGGAAATCGCTGCGCTTTCCCTGCAGGGCCCCTGCTCTGCCGAGGTGCTGAAAGCCTCGGGCTTCGACGTCTCGGCCCTCAAGCCCTTCCGCATGGCCAGCTTCCCCTTCGAGGGCGGCACCTTGATGGTCTCTCGCACCGGCTTCACCGGCGATCTTGGCTATGAGCTTTGGACCGACCCGGCTCGTGCCTTGCCGCTTTGGGACCTGCTGTTCTCATCTGGCAAGCGCTGGGGCATCAAACCCATCGGCTCCACCGCGCTGAACCTGGCGCGGTTGGAGGCGGGGTTCATCATCACCAACATGGATTTTGTCCCCGCGCCCCAAGCCGTGCGCGAGGACCGCACCCGCTCGCCGCTGGAAATGGGCCTCGGCTGGCTGATCGACTGGGACAAGGGGCCGTTCACCGGCCGCCGCGCGCTGAAAGCGGAGCTGGAGGGCAAAACCGCGCGCTGGACTTTCGTGGGTCTGGACATCCCCGGCAATATCTCGGCGGAAGGCTCGCTGCTGTATGCGGGCAAGAAGGACGAGGCGGGTTTCATCACTGCCGCCGCCTGGTCGCCCACCCTGAAACGCAACATCGCGCTGGCGCATGTCGAAAAGAAATACGAATCCCGCGATCTGTGGGTCGAAATCTATGCCCTGCGCGAGCTGCAATATGTCAAACTGATGCTGCGGGCCACGGTGACCGAACGCCCGTTCTTCAACCCCGCCCGCCGCCGTGCCACCCCGCCGGGGACCTTCTGATGCATCCCGAACAACCGCTCCTGGACCATTGCCCCGAAAGCCTGCCGCGCGCGGCCTATGTCTCGCCGGACTGGTTCGCGCGCGAGATGTCCACGCTGTTCGCCCGCCAATGGACCTGCGCGGGGCGGCTGGCCGACCTGCCCAAGGGCCATATGCGCCGGGTCAGGCTGGGCGCGGCAGAGGCGGTGCTGTGCCATCTGGCCGATGGCACCCTCAGCGCCTTTCACAACGCCTGCCGGCACCGCGGATCGGACCTGTGCCGCGGCGAAGAGCAGCCGCTGGGCCGGCTGATTTCCTGCCCCTATCACGCCTGGTCCTATGACGCGGCGGACGGCCATCTGGTCTCGGTCGCCCATGCCCATCCGACCGCGGATTTCCGGCGCGAGGATCACGGGCTGATCCCGGTGCAGGTCAAGCTTTGGGCCGGGTTCATCTTCCTGTCGGCGGCCAGGACCCCCGAACCCTTGCGCGGCGATGTTCCGCTAAAGGTACTGGACAACTGGCCGATGGACACTTTGGTCACCGGGCACCGCTGGACCAAGGATCTTGCATGCAACTGGAAAGTGTTCTGGGAGAATTACTCCGAATGTCTGCATTGTCCCGGCATTCACCCCGAACTTTGCGACATGGTGCCGGTCTATGGTCAGGGCGTCATGGCGGCCAATGAGTTGCAGGACTGGGCGCCGGATCGGCAACCGGCACGCAATCTGAAACCCGGCGCGCAAAGCTGGACGATGACCGGCGCCTTGTGCGGCCCGGCTTTCGCTAGTCTGACGCAGGCTGAACGCGACCGGGGCTACACCTTTGTCACGCTCTGGCCCTCGGTCTATGTCGTCGCGCACGCTGATTATGTCCGCTCGGTCCGGTTGCAGCCGCTTGGCCCGGAAACCTGCCGCTTGACCGCCGAATGGCATTTCCCGCCCGAAACCCTCGCCCAGCCCGGCTTTGACGCCGCCGAGGTCGCCGCCTTTGCCAAGATCGTCCTGTCGCAGGACGGCGAGGCGGCCGAGATGAACCAGCGCGGCCTGCGATCTCCGGCGTTCACCCGCGGGCGCCTGATGCCCGAAGAATATGAAATCCACCGTTTTCACCGCTGGATGCTTGACCAGATGGAGGCTGCGCCATGACCGACCTTCCCTTCCGCACCCAAGCCGCCCCGAACCACTGGGACCGCAAGGGCCTGCCCGCGTGGGTGTATCATTCACAGGCGATGTTCGATCTTGAACGAGAGAAATTGTTCCTGATCCATTGGCAAGTGGTGGGTCACACCTGCGATCTGCCCAGCCCCGGCGACTGGCTCAGCTTTGATCTTCTGGGTGAGCGTGCGGTGGTGATGCGCGGCGCGGACGGCGTGATCCGCGCCTTTCACAACCTGTGCCGGCACCGCGGCGCGCGGGTGGTGGACGGGGACAGCGGCCATTGCAAGGGCGCGATCGTCTGTCCGTTTCACGGCTGGGTCTATAATCTGGACGGGTCCTTGCGCGGTGCCGCGCAGCCCACCAGTTTCGGCGATATGGACAAGTCGAAGTTCGGCCTGAAACCCATTGAACTGCAATCGTTTCACGGTTTTCTGTTCATCCGTTTCCACCCCGGCCCGCAAGCCCCGATTGCCGAGCTTATGGCGCCCTTCGCCGCCGATTTCGTCGCCTATGACACGGACCACGCTTTGCCGGTCAAAGTGCCCAACTGGACCAATGATCTGCCGGTCAACTGGAAATCGGTGCGCGATGTGGACAACGAAGGCTATCACGTCGCCATGGCGCATCCCGGCCTGCAAGAGCTTTACGGGCGCACCTACCGCGACTTCTGGCTGGACCAAGGCCTATCCTTTTCGTCCGGGGCGTTTGGCGATGCACCCGGCCGGCGCTGGTCGGTGAAGGAATATGTCAAACACTCCGTCCCGCGCCCCGATCTGCCGGGCCATATGCGCGAGTCCTGGACCTATTACGGCCTGTTCCCCAACACCGTGTTTGCCTTCACGCCCGAGGCGATCCAGTTCTACCACGACCTGCCGCAAAGCCCCGGCCTGACCCGGCTGACCGGACGGCAGTATCGTCATCCGGATGAGCCTCGCCAGAAGCGTCTGGCGCGCTATCTAGCCGGGCGGATCGACCGCGAAACCTCGGCCGAGGATCAGCAACTGTCGATCTGGTCGAACGAGTCGATGAAGTCCAATGCCTTTGACGGGTTCCACCTGTCCGATCTGGAATGGGGTCTGCGCCGCCATCACGACGGCTTGCGTGCCCTGATGCCGGTCATGACGCTGCGTGAGGCGCCCCCAGATGCGGAAATGCGCAGCCGGAATGCGGAATTGATTTGCCAGTCAAAACAGGGCGGGTAGGCTCGGTGCGATAAAGCCCCCGCAACAGACGGCGGCATGTGGGAGAGTATGATGAAACTGACACGGCGGACTGCGCTGGCTGGCCTCGGCGCCACGCTGACCATGCCCTTTGTCCGGCCCTCCTGGGCGGATGCGGGCTCGCTGAACATCTACAACTGGTCGGACTATATCGGCGAAACCACGATCGCGGATTTTGCCGCGGAAACCGGTATCAACGTGGTCTATGACCTTTATGCCTCGGCTGAAGAGATGCAGGCCAAGATGCTGGCGGGATCAAACGGCTATGACGTGGTGATCCATTCCGGCATGGACCTGCCCCGGGCCGTCAAGGCAGGCATCTATCAAAAGCTGGACAAGTCGCGTCTGAAGAACTGGGGCAATCTGGACCCGACCCTGTTGAAAGTGGCCGGGGGCTTTGATCCGGGCAACGAGTATGGCGAGCCTTACATGTGGGGCTCGATGGGGTTTGCCTATAACATGGACATGGTGAAAGAACGCCTGCCGGAGGCCGATCTGTCGGACATGGCGACGATCTTCACGCCTGAAAATGCGGCCAAACTGGCCGATTGCGGAATCTCTATCCTCGATAGCCCGACCGACATCGGCTATGCGGTCCTGTCCTGGCTGGGGATCGACCCGAACACCGCGACCCAGGCTGATTATGACAAGATGGTCGAGGCGTTCAAACCGATCCGGCAATACATCACCACCTTCGACAATGCCAACTACCTGACCGCTTTGCCAAACAAGGAAATCTGCGTCGCCAATTCCTGGTCCGGCGATTATGCCGTGGCCAAGTCGCGCGCGGCCGAAGCGGGCGTGGACGTCACGCTCAACTATTTCGTGCCCAAGACCGGGGCCCCGGCGTGGTTTGACCTGTGGGCCATGCCGGCTGACGCCAAGAATGTCGATCAGGCCTATCTGTTCCTGGATTACATGCTGCGCCCCGAGGTGATCGCCAAAGCCACGGAATTCACCGGCTATGCCAATGCCAACGCCGCCGCGACGCCGCTGATCGACCCCGCCATCACTGGCGATCCGGCGATCTATCCCGATTCTGAAACCCTTGGCCGGATGTACACGCCCGCCCCGCAGACCGACGAGCAAGAGCGCCAGTTGACCCGCGCCTGGGCCGCGATCAAGGCGGGTTGAAGATTGGCCGAAGTCCTGGTCCGCATCGAGGGCGTCTCGAAGCTGTTCGGCACGTTTCAGGTGGTCAAACAGGTCTCGCTGGAGATCCAGAAGGGCGAGGTCTTCGCCCTTCTCGGCGGTTCAGGCTGCGGCAAGACCACGCTTTTACGGATGCTGGCGGGTTTTGAAGAACCGACCGAGGGCCGCATCATGATCGACGGTCAGGACATGGCCCGCGTGCCGCCGTGGGAGCGCCCGGTGCATATGATGTTCCAAAGCTATGCGCTGTTCCCGCATATGACGGTTGCGGCCAACATCGGCTACGGCCTCAAGCACGAAAAGATGACCAAGACGCAGCGCGAGGCCCGCGTCACGGAAATGCTGGACCTCGTGCAACTGACCGGCTTTGGCCACCGCAAGCCGCATCAAATTTCCGGCGGCCAGCGCCAGCGCGTCGCCCTCGCCCGGGCCTTGGCGCGGCAACCCAAACTGCTGCTGCTGGACGAACCCCTCGCCGCGCTGGACAAGAAGCTGCGCGAGCAGACCCAGTTCGAACTGATGTCCATTCAGGAACGCACCGGCGTCACTTTCATCGTGGTCACCCATGACCAAGAGGAAGCCATGACCCTCGCCGACCGTCTGGCGGTGATGGACAAGGGCGAGGTGAAACAGGTCGGCCGACCGGCTGATGTTTATGAACACCCCGCCAACCGGTTCGTGGCCAACTTCCTTGGCTCGGTGAACCTGTTCCCCGCCACCATCGCGGAGGAAACTGCCGAGGGCGTGACGCTGGATGTGCCCGAATTGGGCGGCACGGTCCTGACCACTGAAGGCCGCGGCCTGCCGCGCGGTCAGGCGGTGACGCTGGCGCTGCGCCCGGAAAAGCTGGTGATCCATCAGGTCAGACCCACCACCGGCAATGTCGTCAGCGGCCAGGTCAAGGATCTGGCCTATTTCGGCAAGGACAGTCTGTACCGCGTCACCCTGCCCACAGGGCCGATCGTCAGTGTCCATGCGGTGAACCGCGCCCGCACCAGCGAAGCGCGGCCAGACTGGGACCAGCAGGTCTGGCTGGGCTTTGACCCCGCTGCCGCCATCGTGCTGACGGACTGACCCCATGGCAGAGCGGCGGTTTTCAGAATGGTTCAACCGCCGCGGCTGGCGCGACATCATCATCGCCGCGCCCTATCTGTGGCTGACCGTGTTCTTCCTGCTGCCGTTCCTGATCGTGCTGGCGATGAGCGTGGCCAGCCGCACCGCCACCGCGCCGCCTTTTGGCTTTGGCGGCGAGCATCCTTGGATCAACCTCGCCAGCTATGCGCGCCTGTTTCAGGACAACCTCTATATCCGCGCCTTTCTGACCTCACTTCTGAACGCGCTGACGGCGATGGTCCTGTGCCTTCTCTTGGGCTATCCCATGGCGCTGGCGCTGACACGGGTCAGCAGGGGATGGCGCAACATCCTGCTGATGCTGGTGATTTTGCCATTCTGGACCTCGTTCCTGCTGCGCGTCTATGCCTGGATGGGGCTGATGGGCAAGAACTCGTGGTTCAACCGGCTGCTGACCGACGCCTGGAACGCCCTGACGCCCGACGCCTGGGCGCTCAATTCCATCCCGATGATGCACACCAATTTCGCCGTCGTGCTGGTGATGGTCTATACCTATCTGCCCTTCATGATCCTGCCGCTCTATGCCAGCCTTGAACGGCTGGATCCGACCCTGGACGAGGCGGCGATGGATCTCGGCTCGCGTCCCTACCGGGTGTTTCTGGATGTGACCCTGCCGCAATCGGTGCCGGGTATCATCGCAGGCGGGATGCTGGTGTTCATACCTGCTGCCGGCGAACTGGTGATCCCCAGCCTTGTGGGCGATTCCGGCGATCCGATGATCGGCCGGGTCATTCAAGACGAGTTTTCCTCGGCCCGCGACTGGCCGATGGCCTCGGCCATCGCGGTGGCCCTGTTGATCCTGATGGTCGGGCCGACGCTGCTGTATTCGACCTTTCAGGCCCGCGCCGAAGGCCGGGGAGGAGCACCGAAATGAAGCGTCGTCCGGTGTTCCTTCTGTCCGTCCTCTGCTTCGGTTTTGCGTTCTTCTACGTCCCGATCCTGTCGATGATGGTCTATTCCTTCAACGTCTCGCGCCTGGCCACGGTCTGGGGCGGGTTCTCGCTGAAATGGTATGGCGTGCTGTTCGGCAATGCTCAGGTGCTGGCGTCCCTGAAACTGTCCATCACCATCGCTCTGATCTCGGCCAGTTGCGCCACGATCCTTGGCACCATGGCGGGCCTGGCACTGACGCGGATGGGCAAGTTCAAGGGGCGCCTTGGGTTTTCCGGCATGGTCACCGCGCCCTTGATCATGCCCGACGTGATCACCGGCATTTCCATGCTGATCTTCTTCATCCTTCTGGGCCAATACCTCGGCTGGCCCGCCAAGCGCGGATTTTCCACCATCACGCTGGCGCATATCACCTTCTCGATGGTCTATGTGACCACAATCATCCAGGCCCGCCTGTCCGAGACCGACCGCGACATTGAAGAGGCCGCGATGGACTTAGGCAGCCGCCCCTGGCAGGTGCTGTTCGACATCACTCTGCCGGTGATCTTCCCGGCGATCCTGTCGGGCTGGCTTTTGGCCTTCACCATCTCGCTGGACGATGTGGTCATCACCACCTTCACATCCGGCCCCGGCTATACCACCCTGCCCCTCTTGATCTGGTCCAAGGTCAAACTGGGCGT
>JANLQT010000320.1:0-1724 GCA_031368035.1 Rhodobacterales bacterium
ACCTCGGTTTTGTCCATAAAGGACAAGGAAACCCGTTGCAGATGAGCAAACATCGCGCGCCGAAGATCGAAAAGCACATTTTCGGCGGCGCGTCCGACCAGAGTTTCCTGCACATGGCTGGCGGCGTAGTTGACCACGATCATCGCTGCCAGCACGCCAAGGCCGAGGTGCAGCACGCTGGCATCCCGCGCCATCAGGCCGCCGTCGATGACGGTGCGGATGATCATCGGGATCGACAATTGGGTCAGGGTGAAGATCAACACCGCGCCGATCGAGATCCCGAAATCGCGCCGGTAGGGCACCACGAAAGCGCCGATGCGGGCCATGATCTTCTGATCGAAGACCTTTCCGAACATCTCTTCTTCGATGCGGTGGCTGCCGACCACGGCGCGCAAGGTGGGGGCGCCGGGGGCAGATTGACGGTCGGACTGATAGTCCTCGCCGGTTTGCTGGACGGTCATGTCGTCTCCCGGTCAGAGCCGAGCGTTTGCAGGTCATACAGCGCCCGGTAGCGGCCGTTCAGGGCGAGAAGTTCGGCATGGCTGCCTTGTTCGACGATGCGCCCGGCGTCCAGCACCAGAATGTGGTCGGCGTGCAGCAGCGAGGACAGGCGGTGCGCGACGATCATGGTGACACGGGTTTCGGCGCCGCGAAGCAGGGCTTGCTTGATCCGCGCCTCGGTTCGCGCATCCACCGCGGCGGTGCTGTCGTCGAAGATCAGCACGGCGGGCCCCGGCACCAGCGCGCGGGCGATGGCGACGCGCTGCTTTTGCCCGCCGGACAGGGAAGCGCCGCGTTCCCCCACCACGGTGCGATAGCGTGAGGTCAAGGTGTTGATATGGCCGTGGATTTGCGCGTCTTCCGAGGCGCGATACAGCACCGGATCCTCGGCCAGGGGGTCGCCGTAAGCGATGTTGTTTTCCAGCGTGGTGGTGAACAGGAACACATCCTGCGCCACGACGGACACCGCGCGGCGCAGGGACGCGAGGGTCACGCCCCGGATATCCTGCCCGTCGATGGTGATGCGCCCAGCCGTCACGTCGTGAAAGCGCGGCACCAGATGGGCGAGCGTGGATTTGCCGCTGCCGGGGGGGCCGACGATGCCGATGGTCTCGCCCCGTTTGGCGGTGAAGGACAGGCCGTGCAGGACTTGCGCGTCGGGCGCGGTGGGATAGGCGAAACCCACGTTTTCGAAGCGGAGTTCGGCGCCGGTCAGCACCAGATCGCTTGCATCGGGGGCGTCGGCGATGGCGGGGTCAAGGTCCAGAAACGCAAAGACCCGCGCGCCGCAGGTCGATGTTCTGGCGAAGGAATTCACCAGCAGGCCCAGTTGGCGCACCGGCATATGCAGGATGGTCATGAAGGTCAGGAACGAGGTCAGCGTGCCGACCGACATGGTGCCGGCGATGACCTTCTCGCCCCCGACCCACAGCACGAGGGCCATCGCGGCGAGGAAGGAAAACGTCATGATCCCGGTGGAACGGACGCGGATATCCACCCGTTCATGCGCCAGTTCCAATGCTGCGGCGGAGGCGGTGTCGAACTTGTCCATCTCATGCGGGCCGGCGGTGAAGGCGCGCACGACGCGGATGCCGCCGAGGTTTTCCTCCATCACGCGGGACAGGATCGTCATCTTTTCCTGCAAGGTCCGCCAGGTCAGGCGGAGGCGGAGTTGCGAGACGGACGAGAACCAGCCCACCACCGGCACGAAGGACAGCGCCGTC
>JANLQT010000329.1:0-5467 GCA_031368035.1 Rhodobacterales bacterium
GCCACCGACCCCGATGGCAAGCCCAGCGAGCGTGTCCGCCACCTTGCCCTGCTGAACGCCGCGCTGGAAACCGGCATCGCCAATCCCTTGGACGAAGCCATCGTCGCCTCCGCCCATGGCGAATTGCCCGACATGCCCAAGATTGACGAGGTGCCTTATGACTTCCAGCGCAAGCGCCTGACCATCGTCTGCGATCTTCCGGACGACGCCCAGCACCTGATGATCACCAAAGGCGCGGTCGATACCGTGCTCGCCGCCTGCACCCATGTCGCCTTTTCCGACGACACCGTGCCCCTGTCCGAAGCGGTGCGCACCCGGCTGGATGCCTGGGTTCAAGCGCGCGGCATGGAAGGCTTCCGCATGCTGGGCGTGGCCTCACGCAAGGCGGCGCCACAGGCGAAATACGGCCGCGACGACGAAACCGACCTGACCTTCGAAGGCTTCCTGCAGTTCTTCGATCCCCTGAAAGACGGCATCGTGGAAACCCTGGCCGATCTGCGCGCCATGGGCATCACAGTCAAGGTCATCACCGGCGACAGCCGCCATGTTGCCAAGCACGTGGCCGAGGCCGTCGGCATGACCGGCGCAGTCCTGACCGGCGCCGACGTGACCGCAATGAACGAAGAGGCGCTCTGGCACCGGGCCGAACACGCCGACATCTTCGCCGAAATCGACCCCCAGCAAAAGGAACGCATCGTCCGCGCCCTGCAACACCAGGGCCATTCGGTCGCCTATATGGGCGACGGCATCAACGACGCCCCCGCCCTGCGCGCGGCGGATGTGGGGATTTCGGTGGATACCGCCGTCGATGTGGCCCGTGACAGCGCCGATATCGTGCTTCTGAAACGCGATCTGGGCGTGCTGCGCGAAGGCATCATCGACGGGCGCCGCACCTTCGCCAACACCCTGAAATACATCTCGATCACCACCTCGGCCAATTTCGGCAACATGATCTCGATGGCCGGAGCGACGCTGTATCTGCCCTTCCTGCCGCTGACCGCCGCGCAGATCCTGCTGAACAACTTCCTCTCCGACGTGCCCTCGCTGGCAATCTCCACCGACAACGTCGATCCTGAAATCGTCGCCAAGGCGCCGCGCTGGGACATCAAGGGCATAAGATCCTACATGGTGGTGTTCGGCCTTGTGTCGACGGTGTTTGACGTCATCACCTTCGTGCTGCTGAAAGAGGTGTTCCACGCCGGCGCGGCCGAGTTTCAAAGCGCCTGGTTCCTGATCTCGCTGATGACCGAACTGGCCGTTGTGATGGTCCTGCGCACCCGGCGGCCCGCGTGGAAAAGCCGGCCCGGCACGGTGTTGTGGGTGTCAACGGCGGTGATGCTGGGGATTGCGCTGGCGATCCCCTACCTTGGGTTGCCAGACCTTTGGATAGGTCTGGTGCCGCTGCCGTTCAGCCTTGCGGTGACAGCCGTTCTGGTGGTCGTGGGCTATGTCGTGGCGACGGAAGTGACCAAGCACTTCTACTTCCGCCGCAGCCAGACCCCGCCGCCCGCACGGTTGAAGGTCGCTGCGGTTCCGTGACAGGGTGCGGCACAGTGCCGACAATCACGGGGAAGCGTCGCGTGTCGCGTCAAGGATCATCGCAGGGGCGCGTCCGGTGAACCCGCCGCAGGGGCTTCGTTTCGTCTCGACCCGCGAAGACGGGCTGTGCATGCGGCTGAACACGATCCTTGATGCGATGCTGCTGGCCAAGGCCACGGCGGGCACATTTGGCTTCACCTGGGACGAACAGCAAACCCATGCGCTGGACCAGCAGACCACCTCTGCGCTGGCCAAGGTGTTCACGCCCGGCTTCATCACGCAGCACCGGCTGACCACGCTGGGTTCCGCCCCCGTGCTCACCCCGGTCCGCACCGCACAGGCGCTGGCCGATCTGACCACAGCGGCAGGCCGCTCGGGGGTGATCCATCTGGACCAACCGCGCGATCTGACCCGGTTTGCGCCAGTTCTGGCCGACAGGCTGGGTGCGCGCGCCTATGGGGGCGCCTTCGCCGCGCTGGACTTCACGCCGGACATCCGCCGCGCCATCGCCCTGGCGCGGGCCCTGCCCGTGACCGAAAGTGCCGTCGCCATCCACCTGCGCGGCGGCGACATCCTGCATGGCACGCACGCGCATCACGAGAGCTATCTGCACAAGGCCCCCTCGGTGCTGGAAATCGACGCGCTGATCGCCCGGTTGACGGGTGAGGGCCACGCCGTCTGGCTGATCGGGCAAGAGCCTGACGTCATGGCCTGCATGGCCCGCCGCCACCCTGCCGCGATCCTTCCCGCGCCCATGGCTCTTGGCGAGGTAGAGCAAGTGATCTTCGACGCCGTGCTGATGTCGCGGATGCAAGCGATCTTTGGCGGCAACAGCGGCGTCACGCTGCTGTCGCGGCGCCTTGGCGGCCAGCCGTTCCACGACCTCGCCAGACAGCCGCCCGTCGCCGACCCCGCCACCTGGCGCGCCGACCCACTCGCCGCGCCGGCGTTTGCCGGGGTGTCGGCAGCAATGAAGGCCCATTCCTACGTCAAGGTCATCACCGCCAGCGACCCGCCGTCATGGACCGACGTGCATCTGGACCTGATCACCCTCGCCCGCCGCTGGCGGCCGGACAGCAAGTTCCTCGCCCTTGTTCAGGTCTGCGTCCTGACCCAACTCGGCCAGACCGACGCGGCGGAAACCCTGGCGCGTGCGCTGCTGGCCGAACCCCTGTCCCCCGCGATCCTGCCAGAGATGGGCCTTGCCGTCCTGACCGAGGCGGGCCACTTTTTCCCGCTGGGCCTGACCGCGCCGCTTGTGGCGATCAACGGCCACCCCGCGCTTCAGGTGTTCGCGGCACTGCGACAGGCCGTAACCGAACCCTCAAGCCATCACGCCGACGAGGCCGCACTGGCCTCGGCCCTAGACTCCCTGGGCGCACAGGCCATCGACCCGCCGCTCCTAACGATGATCGACCGTTTCATGCGCGAAACCGCGCCTCCGGCCCAAAGCCGCTAAGCGGCCTCAGACCAGCTTGCCGTGGCAGTTCTTGAACCGCTCGCCCGACCCGCAAGGGCAGGGATCGTTGCGCGACGGGTTGCCCCAGGTCGCCGGATCGGCCTCGTTGAACCCGTCACGGCGCGCGCCGTTGTCCGTGCCGGCCACCAGCCGCGGACCAGCCGCCGCAGCCGCCGCAGCTGCCACAGCCGACACGGCCGGCGCTTCGGCCGCCGCCCGCGCGGCTTCCTGCTGCGCCATGAACTGCGCGATCATCGCCTGCTGTTCTTCCGCCGACAGCGGCCGCACCAGCGCCAGCTTCTGGGTGATCTCTTGCCGCAGCGAGTTCAGCATCGATTCAAACAGCGTGAACGCCTCGTTATTGTATTCGTTCTAGGGATCGCGCTGCGCGTAACCCCGGAACCCCACGACCGTCCGCAGATGTTCCAGCGTCACCAGATGCTCGCGCCACTTGGCGTCAATCGTCTGCAACAACAGCTGCTTTTCGATGTTGCGCATGGTGTCGCCGCCAAAGGCCGCCAGCTTGTCGGCCATCAGCTTGTCGCTTTCGGCGACCAGACGTTCCAGCATCACGCCCTGATCCACGCCTTCTTCCGCCGCCCATTTGATGATCGGCAGGTCCATGCCCATCTTATCGATCGCGGCGGCATACAGACCCTGCGCGTTCCACTGATCCGAGAAAGACTTCGGCGGCATGAAGAAGTCCACCAGATCCTCGGCCACCTGATGGCGCATGTCGGCGATGATCTCGGACAGATCCTCGGCCTGCATGATGTCCAGCCGCTGGCCAAAGATCGCCTTGCGCTGATCGTTCATCACGTCGTCGAATTTCAACAGCTGCTTGCGAATGTCGAAGTTGCGCCCCTCGACCTTGGCCTGCGCGCGCTCAAGGCTTTTGTTGACCCAAGGGTGAACAATCGACTCGCCTTCCTTCAGCCCGAGCTTGGACAGCACGGAATCCAACCGCTCGGACCCGAAAATCCGCATCAGATCGTCTTCCAGCGACAGAAAGAACGAGGACCGCCCCGGGTCGCCCTGCCGGCCCGAGCGACCGCGCAACTGGTTGTCGATCCGCCGGCTTTCATGCCGTTCCGTGCCCAGCACGAACAGGCCCCCCGCGGCAATGACAGCCGCCTTTTCGTCGGCGTGTTCCGCCTCGATGCGCCTGCGCACATCGTCCGGGTTCAAATGCGGATCGGCGGCAATCGCCTCCATCACCAGCATCTCGACATTGCCGCCCAGCTGGATATCCGTGCCCCGGCCCGCCATGTTGGTGGCAATCGTCACCCCGTTCAGCTTGCCGGCATCCGCGACGATCTTCGCCTCTTGCTCGTGCTGGCGCGCGTTCAGCACATTATGCGGCACCCCGGCCTTCTTCAGCATCTCGGACAGCAGTTCCGACTTCTCGATGGACGTGGTGCCCACCAGCATCGGCTGCCCCTTGGCATGCGCCTCTTGAATCGAGGATATGATGCCCTCGTATTTCTCCCGCGCCGTCCGATACACTGCGTCATGCTCGTCCACGCGGCTGACCGGCCGGTTGGTCGGCACTTCGATCACGCCCAGCTTGTAAATCTCCATGAACTCGTCGGCTTCGGTCGCCGCCGTGCCGGTCATGCCCGCAAGCTTGCCGTAAAGCCGGAAGTAGTTCTGGAACGTCACGCTCGCGAGCGTCACATTCTCGGGCTGAACTTTCACATGTTCCTTGGCTTCAATCGCCTGATGCAGACCGTCCGACAGACGGCGGCCCCTCATCATGCGCCCGGTGAACTCGTCCACCAGCATCACCTCGTCATCGCGCACGATATACTGCTGATCCTTGTGGAACAGCTTGTGCGCCTTCAGCGCCTGGGTGACGTGATGCACCAGCGTGGTGCTTTCCGGGTCATACAGCGACTGGCCTTCCGGCAGCAGGTCGGCGGCGCGCAACCGCTGCTCGATGAACTCGTTGCCCTCGTCGGTGTAGGTGACGTTGCGGGTCTTTTCATCCAGCTTGAAATGGGTCTCGTTCAACTCGGGGATCAGCAGATCGACCTTCTGATACAGGTCGCTACGGTCTTGGCTGGGTCCAGAAATGATCAAGGGCGTGCGCGCCTCGTCGATCAGAATCGAGTCGACCTCGTCCACGATGGCAAAGTTGTGCCCGCGCTGGAACATCTCGGCCAAAGACGATTTCATGTTGTCGCGCAGGTAATCGAACCCAAGTTCGTTATTGGTGGAATAGGTGATATCGGCCGCATAGGCCGCCTTCTTTTCCACATCCTGCTGGAACGGCACCACGACGCCCGTGGTCATCCCCAGATGCGCGAACACCTTGCCCATCCAGTCCGCATCGCGGCGGGCGAGGTAGTCGTTGACGGTGACGATATGCACGCCCTTGCCGGTCAGCGCGTTCAGATAGGCCGGAAAGGTCGCGACCAGGGTCTTGCCCTCGCCGGTGCGCATTTCCGCGATATTGCCCTGATGCAG
>JANLQT010000368.1:0-2528 GCA_031368035.1 Rhodobacterales bacterium
CTGGGGCTGGTGGACGAGGATGACCTTCTGGCCCGGCTCGGGTCCGCCGAACTGACGGGCCGCAAGGTGCTGGAAACGCTGTATCCCGAACTGACCCAGGCCCAGACCGACGAGGTCGATACCAAGCGCGCCGTCGTCGGCCTTGGCGCGGACCAGACCTTCCGCCGGGCGCTGTGCTGCCAGCCAGTGCCGGGAGAGCGCATCGTCTGCATCACCTATAGCGGGCAGGGCGTGGTCGTTCACGCCATCGACTGCCCCGCGCTGGAGGAGTTTGAAGAGCAACCCACGCGCTGGGTCGATCTGCATTGGCAGCCAGGTCGGCATCCTCCCGCCTATACCGTGACGCTGGATCTGGCGATTTCGAATGACGCTGGCGTTTTGGGTCATGTCTGCACCTTGATTGGGGTGCAGAAGGCCAATATCTCGGACTTGCGTTTCCTGGAACGCAAACCGGATTTACCGGCTGCTGATGGACGTGGACCTGCGCGATGTCGAACACCTGCATATGGTGATGACCGCGCTGGAGGCGGAGACCGATGTGGCCCAAGTGTCGCGGCACCGGGATGTGACGCGAAAACCGTAAAGGACTGCCCGTGCCGATGTTCAGGCGCCGTACGAAGCAAAGCTTGACGGCGCGGAGCATGGGGCAAATCTGGCCCCGTGGCGGGCCGTGGCGGGCGATGAAATATCAGTGGCACCGCTTGCGGCGGCTGCCCGATCCGCCGCACCGGGTGGCGCGCGGCATCTTTGCCGGGGTGTTTGTGAACTTCCCCCCGATCTTCGGCTTTCAGATCCCCGCCGCCCTTGCGCTCGCCTGGGCGCTGCGCGGCAATCTTCTGGCGGCAGCGCTGGCGACCTTGCTGTCCAACCCGGTCACCACGCCGATCATCGCGGTGGTGTCGCTGCAATCGGGTTACTGGATGCTGGGCCGGACCGATCATCTGTCGGTGAACGGCATCTTCGCGGCTTTCGGCATGGCCGCCGCCGAGCTCTGGCACAATGTCCAAGCGATCTTCACCCCGGCTCAGGCGCATTGGGAAGGGTTGGCGGGGTTCTGGGACCGGATCTATCTGCCCTATCTGGTCGGCTCGATCGGGCCGGGCCTTGTCGTCTCGCTGCTGCTGGCCTGGGCGACAGTGCCGGCGGTCAAGGCCTATCAGGCGTTGCGCCGCCGCCGCATCCAGCGCAAGGCCGCCCGGAAAAGGGATGACGCCGACACGCCAAGCCCCTAGAACTCCCCTCGCACTCTGACGAGAACCCCCGATGACCTACTTTGGACCCCTGCGCCTTGGCGTGAACATCGACCATGTGGCCACCCTGCGAAACGCCCGTGGCGCGGCCTGGCCCGACCCTTTGCGCGCTGCCCTGCTGGCCGAGGCGGCGGGGGCGGACGGCATCACCGCGCATCTGCGCGAAGACCGCCGCCACATCCGCGACGCCGATATCGCCGCGCTGAAGGCCGGCATCGGCATCCCCTTGAACTTCGAATGTGCCGCCACGGACGAGATGCAGGGCCTCGTGCTGGCCACCCGCCCCCATGCCGTCTGCCTTGTGCCCGAAAAGCGCAGCGAGCGGACCACGGAAGGCGGGCTGGATGTGGCGGGGGACCAGGACCGCCTGGCCGAGTTCATCGCGCCCCTGCGCGAGGCCGGGATCCGGGTGTCGATGTTCATCGGCCACGACCGCGCCCAGATCGAAGCCTCGGCCCGGATCGGTGCGGCGGTGGTGGAACTGCACACCGGCCATTATTCCGACCTGCACGCGGTGGGGCAAATGGCCGAAGCCCAGACCGAACTGGACGCCCTGATCCAGGGCGCCCGTCTGGCCCATTCCTTGGGCCTGGAGGTTCACGCCGGCCACGGCCTGACCTATGACAACGTCGCCCCCATCGCCGCGATCCCGCAGGTGATGGAATTGAACATCGGCCATTTTCTTGTAGGCGAGGCGGTGTTTCTGGGGCTGGACGATGCCATCGCGGAAATGCGTCACCGGATGGATCAGGCGCGGGGGTAAGTTGATCCGGGTCTGAACGCGTGCAAGCATCAGCGCAAGAAAAGCAAACGGGTGGGTGATGGCGCAGGAAAGCAAGACCAGTTCCGAATTGCTGAAGGAAGGCTGGCACCTCGGATTGCGCCGATTGGCCCTGCCCGTTCGAATGCTGATGAAGTTGAGCAAGGCGACACTGGCAATCCTCGTGCTGTGCTTCTTCCTCCTCAGCCTTGCCCTTCCAGTCGTGACCGCAATATCAGAGAGTGCGTTTGTTGCCGCCTCGTGGTTGGCAGACACGGTGTCCCCCGGAAAAAATGTGGCTAGTCGGGGTGAGGCAAAGCTGGATGCCAAAGAGGCCGAATTCGCTGCCGAGAGGGCAGCGCGCAAAGAAGCCGTCGCGGCGGTGGACGAGGCGGGCGCGCGCGCTGCCAAGGCTGAGTCGCAGGCCCTTGACCTGTCTGGGAAGCTGGAAGCAGCGGAAGCCAAAGCTGAAGGGAAGGTCTTCTATCGGCGTGAGTGGCGCGCTGCCAAGGAGGTTG
>JANLQT010000415.1:0-1831 GCA_031368035.1 Rhodobacterales bacterium
CGATGATGCCGTCGACATGGCCGCGCACGCGGCCACCGGCGACTGAGAAGCCGAACTGGCCACCATCGGGGCGGTTGCCTTTGCGGGTGTAGAGATCGAACCCGGCACCGCGCAGCCAAGCCACTGCCAGATCCTCAAGCGCATGGCCGATGGCGAAGATGCGCAGCAGCTGCCCGGAGAATTCCTGACCCTCGTCTTTCGGCGCGTGGGTGAATTCGAACTGCAGAGCCCGTTCGCAAGCATGCCCAAGGCGCGAACCGCCGAGGTAGTCGCGCGGAGCCTGCGCGGCATTGTCAGCGGTCAGGGCTGCGTCGACGGCGGCGTTCACCTGCTCGGCGAAGCAGGGGCGATGATTATAGTCCAACGTCAAAACGGCACCTCCGGGGTTTTGGCCTTGGCGATGTCGGCCATCGCTTCGCGAAAACCCTCGACGGCTTCCTCGATCACGGCGCGGACTTGGCGTTCGGACAGATCGGCCAACTGCGTCTGCCAGCCGATCTCGTCCATCAGCAGCGCCAGCCGCTTCATGGTGGCGGTGATGGCGGCACGTTCCTCGTCGGTCAGGTCAACCATGGCGGAGGATCCCCGCGCCAAGCGCCACCAGTAACTTTGGCAGGACATCGAGCAAAACCAGACTGACGGCCGGGGATGCTTCGATCGCCCCGGATCGCGCCAGCCAAAGCCACGGGTGGGTTGCAGGCAGACAGCACAGAGCGTTCCACGCGGATGCCACAGCGTCCGGCGCTGATCTGCGGTCATGGGGATGATTGCTGTCATGGGTCATGCGGCCCTTCGCTGTTCGGGGGCGGCGGCCATGACGAGTTGGCGGATCGCCCGCTTGTTGAAGGTGAAAGTCATCAGCGCCGAGGCGTGATAGCGGGTGAGGCCGTAATCCTGCCGATAGGCGGGCGGCAGATATTGCAGCTGCTTTTCCGTGGCGGCTTGGCTCAGCCAGCCGCGCGTCTTGAAGGCGCTTTCGTCGGTCTCGACCTCGTTCAGCCAATCATCGGCTTGGGCGAGGCAGACGGTCCGCTCGCCGATGCCCAGCAAGCGCGGGCTTTGCCCCTTCGCGCCGCCCACCGCATGCCAGCGCCCTTCCAGAAAGAAGATGCCGCCCCAAGCGTTGAACCCGTTGGCCATCAGCGCGTCATCGGCCCCGAACAGGTCGATCCAGGCGAAGCTGGACCGTTTCAACAAATCGATCTCTGTCATTGTGAAGCCGCTCAACGCGGCGCGCTCCGCCGCCTCGGCCTCGCCCTCCTCCTCAGCACCAAGACCCTCGCCACAGAGCGGGCATTCGAAGCAGGCCAGCGGAATATCAGCCCCGCAAGCCGGGCAGACCTTGGTCGGGGCCTCGCCAGTCCCGGTCTTGCCGTCGAGGTCGACGTCCTGTTCCAGCGTGCCGTGGATCAGGCTCGACGTGCCAAAATCCAGCACGATGCAGTCGGTCTTGACGACGCCGGGGTGTTCCTCGGGATCGATGGTGCGCAAACCGCGCCCGATCATCTGGATCATGGTGGATTTGTAGGAACTGGGGCGCAGCAGCACGACACAGGACGTTGGCGGATGGTCCCAGCCTTCGTTCAGCACCGCCACGTTGACGATGACGCGGATTTTGCTCACGGCGTAGGCGGCGAGAATGTCGCGGCGTTCGTCGCTCGGCAGATCGCCATGGATCAGCGCGGCCGGTACATCGGCGGCGTTGAAGGCCTCCGTCACATGCGCGGCATGGGCGACGGTCGAGCAGAAGACGACTGTCTGCCGGTCGCCCGCTTTCTCTTTCCAATGCCGGATGACTTCATCGGTGACCGGCGCGCGGTCCATGATTGAC
>JANLQT010000433.1:0-2473 GCA_031368035.1 Rhodobacterales bacterium
CATTGGGCGTTCGTCTTGATGCCACCAAGCGGGAAGAAATTCACCTGTTCGATGTTGAAACCAGGGCTGGCAGCCCGGTGTTCGGCCAAGCCAGCGACAAACTCGGTCGGCTCATAGGGCAGCAGCAGCTTGGTCACATCCATCGCCCGCTTTTGCAGCACCCGCAAGGACGGGCCCACGCCGCAGGAAATGGCGAACTTGATCAACGTCTGCAACTTGGCCGGGCCCGCGACCCCGATATGCACCGGCAGCTTCACCCCCGCCGCCGACAACCGGTTCGCCCAGGCGATCACCGGGCCCGCATCAAAGCAGAACTGCGTGGCAATCGCCATTTTCGCGTCCGAGCGTTCCGCATAGGCCTGCTTCCAGGCCAGCGCCTTCATCACCTCGGCATCGCCGCCGTCCTTGTCGATGTCCTTGTTGCCCTCGGGGTGGCCCGCGACATGCAAGCGGTCAAAGCCCTCGAACATGCCCGTCTCGATCAGTTGCATCGACGAATCGAAATCCCCCGCCGGGGTGTTCACGCCGCCGCCCAGCAGCAGCGCCTGATGCACCCCCGCCTCGCCCTTGTAGCGGGCAATCCAGTCGGCCAGCACCGCCTTCGACGGGATGATCCGCGCCGGAAAGTGCGGCATCACGGTGAAACCCTCGCCCGCGATGCGCTTCGCGGTCGCCACCATGTCCTCGATCGGCGTGCCCTCGATATGGGCGATATAGACGCGGGTGCCTTTCGGCAGAAGCGTGCGGAAATCTTCCACCTTTTCAGCGGTGCGCGGCATCACCTCTATCGAATATCCGGTCAGAAACTCCTCCAGCGCGGCAGAGGGGTCAGCAGCCGGAGCGGTGTCGCGGCGGAAATTGAACAGCGCCATGGCTTTGTGTCCTTTACCCGGTCAGGCCTTGGCGGCCCAGCCGTCAGAGTTGATCAGCGCCTTCAGGCGCTCGGTGTCGTAGTCGGTTTCGATCCGGGCAGCCTCGGCATCGGCTATCGCCTGCGCCTCGCCCTCCACCGTGACGGGAGCGGCCTTGCGCCATTCCGCCAGATAGGCATCCGCATCCTTGGCGCCGATCTTCATGGCGCAGCGGTCGATGGCCTGTTCGAACCGCTCGGTCAGCTTGATCTTCACCGCCCCGCGCGAGCCGCGCCCGCCGGACCCGACGATCACCTGCGCCGGAATATCGCGCCAATAGACGATTGTGACTTCCGGCATGGGACCCTCGCTTGCTTGCCCCTTCTCATAGGGCCTTTCCCCGACAACCGATGTCGGATTTCGACACGGGTGCCCCCGAAACCGACCAAGGCGAAACCGACGGTGGTTTGCGACAGGGGCGCGCGCGCCGGTTCAATCGCAGAATGCCGCGCCGGAAAAGTGAAATCGCCGCATGGAAATCATGCAGGCGGTGAATGATGCGGCAAGGCCAGACCATTGCCGCTTGTAAGGGCACGCCGTCATGGTTACCCTTGCCTCAACCACATATGGAGGGCGTCATGCCGCCCGAGCGTCCCCCGGGAGAGGACGCGCCCACTCGTCTGGTAGAGACCCAAAAGGTTTCCCGGATGGAGGTCACGTCACCTCCCCAGCCCTCCGGGGCCAGCCAGCTTTATGCTGCGCTTGACCTTGGCACAAACTCGTGCCGGATGCTGATTGCCCAGCCCAAGGGCAGTCAGTTTCAGGTCATCGACAGCTTTTCCAAAACCGTCCAGCTTGGCGCGGGGCTGGAAGCCTCGGGCAAGCTGTCGCGCGCCTCGATGGGGCGGACGATTCAGGCTTTGCGCATTTGCCAGAAGAAGATCGAAAAGCATGGCGTCAAGCGGATGCGGCTGGTGGCGACCGAAGCCTGTCGCCGCGCCCGCAACGCCCGTGATTTCATGCGGCAGATCCGGCGCGAGACCGGCCTGTGGGTCGAGATCATCCCGGCTGAAGAAGAGGCCCGGTTGGCGGTGATTTCCTGCGCGCCCTTGGTGCGGGCGGGGACGGAACAGCTTTTGATCGTGGATATCGGCGGCGGCTCGACCGAACTGGTCTGGATCGACCTGTCCGATGTTGCCCCCGCCGACCGGGGTCATGCGATCATGCGGCTGCATTCGGGCTTTGGCGCGCAGGGGCCCGGCGATGCGCGGGTGGTGGACTGGATTTCGGTGCCGCTGGGGGTGGCGACGCTGAATGACCAATATGCCGATGTCGAGGATGATGCGGCCCGGTTCGCCCTGATGAGCTGGTATTTCGAGGAGAGCCTTGCCAACTTCTCGCCCAGTCAGCGCGCCATGCCGGCGCAGGGGTTTCAGGTCATCGGCACGTCCGGCACTGTCACCACCGTCGCCGCCAGCCACCTTGGCCTGCGCCGCTATGACCGCACCAAGGTCGATGGGCTGGTGATGACCTCTGACCAGATCAACCTTGTCATCCGCGACTATCTGCAACTGGGGCCGGAGGGCCGCCGCACCGATCCGCGCATCGGGCGCGACCGGCAC
>JANLQT010000515.1:0-2204 GCA_031368035.1 Rhodobacterales bacterium
ACCGAAAGCAGTGAGCATTTCGCCGAATACACCCCCTGGTTCATCAAGCGCGACCGGCCCGACCTGATCGAGAAATTCGGCATCCCGCTGGACGAATACCCGGTGCGCTGCATTGAACAGATCGCGCGCTGGAAAAAGGAAGCGGCCTCGCTGGCCAATGCCACCACGGTCGAGGTGAAGGAAAGCCACGAATACGCCAGCCAGATCGTGAATTCGGTCGTGACGGGCGAGCCTTCGGTGATCTACGGCAACCACGGCAACAAGGGCTTTATCCCGCAACTGCCCGATGGCTGCGCGGTGGAAGTGCCGACGCTGGTGGACCACATGGGCCTGCAACCCACTGTTGTCACAGACATTCCGCCGCAACTGATCGCCCTGATGCGCACCAACATCAACGTGCAGGACCTGACCGTGCAGGCGCTGCTGACCGAAAACCCCGAGCATATCTACCACGCCGCCATGCTTGACCCGCACACCGCGGCCGAACTGGACCTGCAACAGATCTGGGATCTGACCCATGATCTGCTGGTGGCGCATGGCGACTGGCTGCCGGCCTGGGCACGGCCCAAGACGTCGAAGGTTGCGTAAGGTGGCGCCGCGGCATCTGGTCATCGTCGGAGGCGGCACAGCCGGTTGGCTGGCCGCGATGATGATGGCGGATGTCGCGGCCCGCAAAGCGCTGGGGCTGAAGATCACCGTGATCGAAAGCTCGAAGATCGGCACCATCGGCGTCGGCGAAGGCTCGACAGCGGTGTTTCGCCAGATGCTGCACCATTTCAAACTGAACGAGGAAGAGTTCCTGCGCGAGACGGGGGCGACGATCAAATACGGCATCCGGCATCGGGACTGGCGAAGGCTGGGCTTCACCTATGACGGCCCGATTGACGATCCCTCGCTGGTGGCCAATGGGCTGCCCCTGGACACCTACGCCGTCGCCGCTGGTCGCAGCGTGAGCGAGGCGCATCTGTTCCAGCACCTTCTGAACAAATCCCGCGCACCGGTTGCGCGCAAAGGCGACAAGACCATCCCCGCCGGCCCGTTCCACCACGCCTATCACTTCGATCAGGCGCTGGTGGGCGCATGGCTTCGCAAGAAGACCAAGGGGATCGAGGTTATCGACGATCAGGTCAAAGGCGTTGAAACCGGCGAGGGCGGCATCACCGCGCTGGTTCTGGACAGCGGCCAGCGCATCGAGGCGGACCTGTTCATCGACGCCACCGGCTTTCGCCGTGCGCTGATTTCCCCCTTGGGGGCGGCATGGATCAGCTATGCATCCGTGCTGCCGTTGAACCGCGCCATGCCATTCTGGGTCGATCTGAAAGAGGGTGAAGAGGTCCTTCCCGCCACCACCTCCTGGGCGCAGAAGCACGGCTGGCTGTGGCAAATCCCGACCCAGGGCCGCTACGGCATGGGCTATGTCTATTCCGACGCCCACACCACGGCGGATCAGGCGAAGGCGGAAATCGAGGCGGCGCTTGGCTACGAGATTCATCCGCGCAACGACATTCCGATCCATGCCGGTCGCCAGAAAGACGCCTGGATCGGAAATTGCATCGCCATCGGGCTGTCGTCGTCCTTTCTGGAGCCGCTGGAGGCGACCTCGATCCACGGCACCATCGTGCAGCTTCTGATGCTGGCCGAGTGGCTGGACAACCCGGCGGGGCGTGATCTTTACAACGCGGCCGTGGCGCGTCAGGTCGATGATTTCCGCGACTTCATCCGGATGCATTACGTGACGGAACGCCGCGACACCCCGTTCTGGCAGGATGTGGCGGCAAGCCATCCGGCTGTGGTGACGGACCGGCTGGCGCTGTGGCAGGGCCACATGCCGCGCCCTGCGGATTTTGCCCCGTTCCCGCTCGGCCTGCCGCATTTGCAGGGCCAACTTTACACGCCGGTGCTGGACGGGCTTGGACTGCTGAGTCAAAGCGCCGCCCGCGCCGAAATGGCCGCCAACCCGGCGCGGCGCGACCAGACCCGCGCCGCCCACGCCAGTCTCGTGGCCGAATATACCAAGGCCGCGGACCAATGTTTGCCGCACAGGGCGTGGCTGAACTCGTTGTAGGATGGGTGATTCACCCATCATGAAATCAACGTCGAGGCATTGATGGGTGAATCACCCATCCTGCGGATTTCACGGACTCGTGGTTAACGCAAAATGAACGAAAATTTCAAAATAACGTAAATTCAATGACTTGAAAGGT
>JANLQT010000549.1:0-3243 GCA_031368035.1 Rhodobacterales bacterium
CCTGGTCGCGGTGATCGTGGCAACGGTCAGCTATGCGCTGATGAACCTGGTGATGACCTCGGCCCCGCTGGCGGTGGTGGGCTGCGGCTACAAGGTTTCCGACAGCTCCAACGTCATCACCGGCCATGTGCTGGCGATGTACGCGCCCTCGTTCTTCACCGGCCATATCATTGCAAGGGTCGGGGCGAACAAGGTCATGGCGACGGGGCTGGTGATCCTGGCCTGCGCCGGGGCCGTGGCGATGGCGGGCGTTGATCTGATGAACTTCTATGGGGCGCTGATCCTTTTGGGGATCGGCTGGAACTTCGGCTTCATCGGGGCGACCACGATGCTGTCCTCGGCCCATACAACGGCCGAGCGGGGGCGGATGCAGGGGCTGAACGACTTCATCGTGTTCGGCGGGGTGACGCTGGCGAGTTTCTCGTCCGGCGGGCTGATGAACTGCTCCGGATCCAGCGTTCAGGCGGGCTGGCAGGCGGTGAACATGGCGATGCTGCCGTTCCTGGTGCTGGCGGGCGGCGCGCTGATCTGGTTTGCGATGCGCCCGAAGGAGGCGTGATGCAGGTTCGGCCCGTCTCGCCGGAGGACATGGGTCCGCTTTTGCCACTGGTGCAGGACCTGGCCCGGTTTCACGGCGACACCCCGCAGCTGAGCCTTGAGAGCCTTGCGCGCGACGTTTTGGGCGTTGACCCTTGGGTGCATGTGCTGGTGGCCGAGGCGAACGGCGCTTTGGTCGGCTATGTCGCGGTCTTGCAACTGGCGCGGTTTCAATACGGCCAGCGCGGCATCGACCTGCACCATGTCTTTGTCAGCCCCAGCCATCGCGGGCGGGGCGTCGGCGGCGCCTTGATCGGCGCGGCGCTGGAGCTTGGGGGGCGGCTAGGTGCCACTTATGCCACGGTCACGGCGACGCCGTCGAATGTCGCAGCGCAGAAGTTTTATGCCTCGCTGGGCTTTGCCCCGGCTCCGCGGTTCGGGGCCAGGTTTGCCATCATGATCCCGCAGGGCACGCGGCTGGCCTGAACCTTGGAACGTTTCCCCGTAGGTCGGGCGACAGCCCGACTCCTTGCGCAGCGCCAACCGAACAGTCGGGCTATCGCCCGACCTACCTGCCGCGTCAGGCCGAGGGCATCCGCGCTTCGACCATGCCCGCATACCAGCTTGACCCGAACGGAATGGCGTTGTCGTCGAAGTCATAGGCCGGGTGATGGACATTGGCGGTTGGACCGTTGCCCACGAAGATATAGGCGCCCGGGCGTTCCAGCAGCATATAGCTGAAATCCTCGGCCCCCATCAGGGGCGGCGTGTCGGCGTTGACCTTGCCCGAGACGGCTTGCGCGACCTTGACCGCATGGCCGGTCGGCTCGGGCGCATTCACCGTCACCGGATAGCCGCGGTTGTAGGTCGCCTCGGCGCTGGCCCCGAAGGCCTGCGCGATGCTGGTTGCGATCTCGGCGATCCGGTGTTCCACGAAATCCTGCACGGCGAAATCCAGCGTGCGGGCGGTGCCTTTCAGCTTCACCACCTGCGGGATGACGTTATAGGCGCTGCTGTCGGTTTCCACCACGCAGACCGAGACCACGACCTGCTGCATCGGATCAACCCCGCGCGAGGCGATGGTTTGCAGCGCGGTGATGATATGCGCCGCGACCACCACGGTATCGACGCCCTTGTGCGGCATGGCGGCATGGCCGCCCTTGCCGGTCACCACGATGTCGAACTGATCCGCCGCCGCCATCATCGCGCCTTCGCGGATGGCAAACTCGCCCACCGGAATCCCCGGCATGTTGTGCATGCCGTAAACTTCCTGGATGCCCCAGCGGTCCATCATCCCGTCCTTGACCATCTCGCGCCCGCCGCCGCCGCCTTCTTCGGCGGGCTGGAAGATCAACACGCAGGTGCCATCGAAATTGCGCGTCTCGGCCAGATATTTGGCCGCGCCCAGCAGCATCGCGGTATGGCCATCATGGCCGCAGGCATGCATCTTGCCGGGGGTCTTGGAGGCATGGGCCGCGCCGGTGGCTTCCTTGATCGGCAGCGCGTCCATGTCGGCGCGCAGGCCAATGACCCGGCCCGCACTGTCGGTCTTGCCCTTGATGACCGCGACCACGCCGGTGCGACCGATGCCTTCCGTCACCTCGTCACAGCCGAAATCACGGCAAAGTTCGGCCACGCGGCCAGCGGTGCGGTGGACGTCGAACAACAGTTCGGGATGTTCGTGGAAATCCCGGCGCCAGCCGGTGATTTCGGGCAGAAGTTCGGCAAAGCGGTTCTTGACAGGCATGAGGGCGCTCCTTTGCCGCAAGGCTGCGCCAGAAGGCCGAAGCGCGCAAGGGGGCGGGCGGTGGGGGATCAGGTAGCAAGGGGGACCCTGCTACCTGAATGCGGTTCAGGACTGCTTGCGCCGACGCCCAAGGGCGAGAAGCCCGCCAATGCCCGCGAAGAGCAGCGGAAGCGAGGCAGGCAGCGGAACCGCCGCCGGGCCGCAATCACGCTGGCATTCGCTGGGATCGGCATAGTGCGGCACATCATAGGGGTCGATGAAGGTCGACTCGCCAGAGGGCAGGTCAGCGAGATAAAGCCCGACGCCTTGCGCAGCGGTGCCGACGAGGCCCGGATAATAAACTTCGAAGTGGAACGAGCCGCTGTCGCCGACGAGCAGCGAATAGGTTGCCTCGAACTTCACGACGGCGTCGTCCCAAAGCTGGAACAAAACGTCGTCATAGCCGCTGCCATCATCGGTCGTGGCGGTAAAGTTGACATCGCCAAGCACATAGACGCCCGCCGTGTCATACTCGGCGCCCGACAGGCCCGAAAAGGACAGGTCGGTGGCCGCAGTCAGGGGTCCAGCCGCGCAAAGCCCAAGGGCCAAGGCAACGCCGGAAGCCGTCATCATGAGTCTCATTGAGTTCACTCCCTATATCAGAATTACACTAGATTTCTGTCACTTGCTCCAAGTGCCTGTATTCAATGTCTTTTTTATACCCGACCTGATGTCGTTTCGTTCCGGCCCAACCCGGCTTCTGAGCGCGCCACCCTCATGCGACCGGAATAAGGTCAGGTATCGGCGCCTCAACTTTAATCAAAACTTAGTTAGGTCTGCTGACAATATGCACGGACAACGCTGTTTCGGCAAGTTTTTTCGAGAGATCTTGCAAATTGCCTTGACGCGGCCGGCAGTCAGGCGAACCGACGGCGTGCCTCGAGCGCAAGGCCGGTACCAACCGATCCCAGCATGTCGCC
>JANLQT010000568.1:0-3000 GCA_031368035.1 Rhodobacterales bacterium
GTGGGATTTCGATCTGGAGGAGGGGACGCTGGATGCGGGCCGTCTGGCGCGGGTGGTGGCCAACCCGACCACGCCGCTGTCCTTCAAGCAGGAAAAGGACACCGAGTTTCGCGACACCTGCGTGACGCTGCTGCTGGACAATTCCGGTTCCATGCGCGGGCGGCCGATTTCCATCGCGGCCATCTGCGCCGACGTGCTGGCCCGCACGCTGGAGCGCTGTGCGGTCAAGGTCGAGATCCTGGGCTTTACCACCAAGGCCTGGAAGGGGGGGCAAGCGCGCGAGAAATGGCTGGCGGCCGGTCGGCCTGCAGCACCCGGGCGGCTGAACGATTTGCGGCACATCATCTACAAATCGGCGGACGCGCCGTGGCGCCGGGTCCGGCCCAATCTGGGGCTGATGATGAAAGAGGGGCTGTTGAAGGAAAACATCGACGGCGAGGCGCTGGAATGGGCACACCGCCGCCTGCAAGCCCGGCCCGAGGCGCGCAAGGTGCTGATGGTCATCTCGGACGGCGCACCGGTTGACGATTCAACCCTGTCGGTCAACCCCGCGAACTTCCTTGAAAAACATCTGCGCGACGTGATCGCCATGGTGGAACGGCGCAAAGCGGTCGAGTTGATCGCCATCGGCATCGGCCATGACGTCACCCGCTATTACCAGCGCGCGGTGACGATTACGGACGTGGAGCAACTGGCGGGCGCGATGACCGAGCAACTGGCCGGGCTGTTCGAGACCGACCCGAAGAAGCGCAAACGGGCCATGGGGCGCGCGGCCTGACGCGCCGGGGGCCAGCCCCCGGACCCCCGGAGTATTTTCACCACATTGATGGAGCAGGCATGTTTCAGACCTTTGATTCCCACGCCAATCCCGCGCAAGGTCCAGGACGGCTGGCGGCGCTGCGGGCGAAACTTGCCGATGTGGGGTTGGCCGGGTTTCTGGTGCCTCGGGCGGATGTGCATCAGGGCGAGTATGTCGCGGCGCGGGATGAACGGTTGCAATGGCTGACCGGGTTTACCGGCTCGGCGGGGTTTTGCGTGGTGCTTCGGCAAGTGGCGGGGGTGTTCATCGACGGGCGCTACCGGACGCAGGTGAAGGGGCAGGTGGATCTGGGGCATTTCACCCCGGTGCCCTGGCCCGAGGTGCAGCCCGGGCCATGGGTGCTGGAGCATTTGACGAACGGCGTCATCGGGTTTGATCCCTGGCTGCATACGGCGGACGAGATCGCCAAGCTTGAGGCGGCGCTGGCGGGGTCGGGTGTGACCTTGCGGGCGGTGGACAATCCGGTCGATGCGATCTGGCCGGATCAGCCGCCGGCTCCGGTGGGCAAGGCCTTCCCGCATCCGGTGGAGTTTGCCGGGGAAAGTTCGGTGTCCAAGCGGGCGCGGCTGGCCGATGGCTTGCGCAAGGCCGGGCAGGATGCCGCGGTGATCACCCTGCCCGATTCGATCTGCTGGCTTTTGAACATTCGCGGCGCGGATGTGCCGAAGAACCCGGTGGTGCAGGCCTTTGCCCTGCTGGAGGCGGACGGCGACGTGGTGCTGTTCGTGGACCCCGCCAAGATCGGGCCGCAGGTCGAGGCGCATCTGGATGAAGGCGTCAGCCTGCTGGACGCCTCGGATTTCCAGCGCGCTTTGGGGGCGATGACGGGCCGGGTGCGGGTGGACAAGTCCACCGCGCCGCTGGCGGTTTCCCGGCTGATCACCCAAGGCGGGGCCGAGGTGGTCTGGGGCGATGATCCCTGCCGGCTGCCGAAGGCCTGCAAGAATGATGGCGAGATTGCCGGGATGCGCGCGGCGCATCTGCGGGACGGCGCGGCGATGGTGGAGTTCCTGTGCTGGCTGGACGCGCGTCTGCCGCAGGGGGGCCTGACCGAGAAGGACGTGGTGGTGGTGCTGGAGGGATTTCGCCGCGCGACCAACGCCTTGCACGACATCAGCTTCGACACGATCAGTGGCGCGGGGCCGAACGGGGCGATCATGCATTACCGCGTGACCGAGGAGACGAACCGCACCATCGGGCAGAACGAACTGCTGCTGGTGGATTCGGGGGCGCAGTATCTGGACGGGACGACCGACATCACCCGCACCATCGCGGTGGGCGATCCGGGGGATTTCGCGGCGGAGTGCTATACCCGGGTGCTGCAAGGGGTTATCGCGATCAGCCGGGTGCGCTGGCCGGCTGGCCTTGCGGGCCGCGATCTGGACCCGCTGGCGCGCTATAACCTGTGGCTCGCCGGACAGGACTTCAATCATGGCACCGGACATGGCGTGGGGGCGTTCTTGTCGGTGCATGAAGGCCCGCAGCGGCTGAGCCGGATCAGCGACGTGCCGCTGGAGACCGGGATGATCCTGTCCAACGAGCCGGGCTATTACCGCGAGGGAGCCTTCGGCATCAGGCTGGAGAACCTGATCGTGGTGGAGCCCGCCCCGGTGCCCGAGGGCGGCGATGCCGAGCGCAGGCAACTGCGGTTCGAGACGCTGACCTTCGTGCCCTTCGACCGGCGGCTGGTGGTGGCCTCGATGCTGTCACCGGGGGAGCGGGACTGGCTGGATGCCTATCACGCCGAGGTCCTGGCCAAGATCGGGCCGCGCGTGTCGGGGGCGGTGCTGGACTGGCTGACGGCGGCTTGCGCGGCGATCTGACCGAGATGGGTGAACACCCATCCTGCGGGCCGCGCGCGCAGGTCTCTGCGCAGGATGGGCGATTCCCCCAGCCCGGTCACCCTTCGGCGGCGACCTTCCGAATCCGCTCGACCATCGACTGCAGCCCGTTGGACCTTTGCGAGGACAGGTGCTGGTCCAGCCCCAGCCGCGCCAGTTCCGCCGGGGCATCGACCGCCAGCACCTGGGGCAGCGTCAAGCCGGCATACAGCGCATGCAGGATCGCGATCAGGCCGCGCACGATCATCGCATCGCTTTCGCCCTCAAAATCGAACACGCCGTCTGACAGCAGCGGTCGCAGCCAGACCTGACTGGCGCAGCCTTGCACCTTCAGCGCTG
>JANLQT010000595.1:0-1605 GCA_031368035.1 Rhodobacterales bacterium
CGACCACGCGTTCGAACTCGCGGGGCTTGTCGGCGTGCAGCCAATGCCCCGCGCCGGTCAGCTTGGCAAAGCGGGCGGCGGGGAACAGCGCCTTGATCGCGTCCCGGTGCTCGGGGCGCACATAGGCGCTTTCGCTGCCGGTCAGGAACAGGGCAGGGCCGTCAAACTGCCCTGCCGTGCCCGGCCAGCCGACGATCAGCGGCATTTCGGCCTGCAACACATCCAGGTTCAGCCGCCAGACCGGGCCGCCATCCGCCTTCAGGTCCAAGGATTGCAGGAAGAACGCGCGCAGCGCCGGGTCGGGCACCGTCAGCGCCAACCGCCGATCCGCCTCGGACCTGCTGGTCAGCCCGGTCAGATCCAAAGCCCGCATCGCTTTGATATGCGGGCTTTGGTCGTGGTCATAGGCCACCGGCGCGATATCGGCCACCACCACCTTGCGCAGAAGATCGCCATGCGTCAGCGCCAAAACCATCACAGCCTTGCCGCCCATGGAATGGCCCAGCACATCGACCGGGCCGCGCAGGGCGCCGATCACCTCGGCCAGATCGCCCGCCATGCCCTGATAGCTTTGCGCCTCTGCCCGCGGACTGGCGCCGTGGTTGCGCATGTCCACCGCCACCACATCGCGCCTGGTGGCCAGATTGCGCGCAATGACATTCCAGTTCCGCGCCGAGCCGAACAGCCCATGCGCAATCAGCAGGGTCGGGGCGGTTGCGCCCTCGCGGGCCGGGTGAAGGATCTGGGTCAGCATACCCCTTGTCAGATAAGTCAGACCGGTCCGGCAGGGAAGCCCGGAACGCGCGTTGAACCGGGGACCGGCCTGCGCTAAACCGCAAGCGCAGCAAGGATGGACCCATGGCCGCAGCCAGCATCACGCAGATGGCCGAACGCGTCTCGCAGCTTCTGGGGACGCGCTATCGCGTGTCGGGCGATCTGGCGGCCCGGGCGTCCAGGGCCCGCCGCCAATTGCCGCGCAAGGTGAATGACGCGCTTGCGGTGCTGATCTCGGCCAACCGCATGGCGCATCACCCCGGCCTTGCCGCGCAGATCGACACCGAAGCGGTGGCGACTGCCTATGACACCGCGCTGAAGCATCTGAACCGCGTTGGCCGTTGGGAGCGTCGCCGCGGCACCGCGCTGGGAATTGCCGCGTCGATCGCGTTCAGCCTGCTGGTGGTGGGGGTGGGTCTGGTCGCGGTGCTGCGCTGGCGCGGGTTCCTGTAACCGGCGTGCGGCTGATCGCATCTCGCGCCACCAGCGTGACGGTGACGAAAGCCACCCACAGCAGCAGATACCACGACCCGAATTTGCCAAAGCTGACGGCATGTCCTGCCGCATGGCCTGAATAAAGCCAGGTGCCGGTCAGCGTGCCGATATTCTCGGCCACGAAAAGCGCCACCGCCGACAGCAGCCCCGCCAGCGGCATCGGCATCCAGCGGTCCTTGTCCGTGTTGCGAAACCAGACCCGCGTGCGGCCCCAGACCAGCAGGGTCGCCGCGAACAGCGCCAACCGCGCATCCGGCAGGAAATGATGCGTGAAGAAGTTCAGATAGATCGCCGCCGCCACCCCTGTCGCCAGCCAGACCGGCGGATAGGGGGCAA
>JANLQT010000612.1:0-2497 GCA_031368035.1 Rhodobacterales bacterium
GCCGAACCGTACAACGCTGTCTCGAACGCGGCCTTTGTGCTGGCGGCGCTCTGGGGCGCGCTGACGGCGCGGCGCCTTGGGGTCAAAGCCTTGGATGCCTGGGCCCTGATCGTGATGGCGGGGCTGATCGGACTTGGCTCCCTCACCTTCCACACCTTCGCCCAAGCCTGGTCGGAATATGCCGACACGGTCCCGATCTGGAGCTTTGTTGCAGCCTTTGTGCTGGTAGCGATGCACCGACTTGGCGGCATGGAATGGCGCCGGGTGGCGCTTTGGTCGGTCGGCATCGTCGGTGTCGCTATGGCAACAGTCCTGTTTCTGGCAAGCGGTGAAGGGGCCGGTGGTCAAGCCGCCACACCCGACCCGCTGAACGGGTCCGGGCAATATGCCCCGGCGGTCCTGGCCCTGGCGGGCTTTGCGGTCTTCACCCGGCTGCGGCGTCATCCTGCCGCGCCCTGGGTCGCGGGCTGCCTGGCCACATTCCTGATTTCCCTGACCTTTCGGACACTCGACCGCGACGTTTGCGCGGTCTGGCCGCTGGGATCGCATTTTGTCTGGCATCTTCTGAACGGGCTGATGATCGGGCTTTTGTTGCAGATGCTGCTACGGACCGGCTATCCGAGGCGCTGAATGGGCTTTGCCGGCGCGCATGTGCATCTGATGTTTGACGTGCTCGCCGCACTTCTGGCGGGGCTGGCGACCTGGGCGGTCTGGAGATGGCGCCTTTCTGACCTGCCACGCAATCCGCTGACGCCGGGAAACGAAGGCTATCTCGCCGCTTTGTCTGCGGGCATCCTCGTCGGCAGCTACGCGCTTGGCACCGGCAATCTGTGGTTGTCAGATGTATCGGCTGTGGGCCGGTCGATCGAAGGTGCGCTGGCGGGGGGTATTGTCGCTGTCGAGCTTTACAAGATCCGCGCCGGCATTACCGGCAGCACTGGGCTGATCTTCGTTCCGACCTTTGCGACGCTGGTGGTGGTCGGCCGCATCGGCTGCGCGCTGTCGGGGCTGGAAGATCACACCTTTGGCCTGCCGACCGCTTTGCCCTGGGGCCATGATTTCGGCGACGGCATTCCACGCCACCCGGTGGCGGCCTATGAAAGCCTCTCCATGGCGGGTTTCCTGCATGCAAGCCTTGCAGCTTTCGCCCGGCGCAGCCCCTTTTTCATGGCACATGGCTTTCACCTGATGGTGGCCTACTATGCCGCGCAGCGCTTTGTCTGGGAGTTCATCAAACCCTATGCCGGTGTGCTTGGGCCGCTGAACCTTTTTCACCTGACGAGCCTTGGGTTGTTCGCTTATGCTGCCGTCATGCTGATACGGCGCCCCAGATGACCCGCAAGATCGCCAACTATCTGTTCCTCGGCCAGACCGTCTCGCTGTGCGCCACCTGCCTTGCGCCGGTGCCTGCCAAGATCATCGAGGAAGATGGCGCGATCTTCTACCAGAAACGCTGCCGGACGCATGGCGTGCAAAAGGTGCTGATCTCCTCTGATCCCGACTATTGGCGGGCGCAATCGTCCTGGATCAAGCCCTCTGACCGGCCGATGCGCTTTCAAAGCCGGATCGAGCTGGGCTGCCCCTATGATTGCGGCCTGTGCCAGGATCACGAACAGCATTCCTGCCTTGCGATCCTGGAAGTGAACGAGACCTGCAACCTGACCTGCCCGGTCTGCTTTGCCGACAGCTCCCCCGCCCGCACCGGCAGCCGGACCTTGGCGGAATGCGAGGCGATGCTGGACGCGCTGGTGGCCTCCGAAGGCGAGCCGGACCTGTTGCAGGTTTCCGGCGGCGAGCCGACGCTGCACCCGCAGATCATGGACATCCTGCGCGCTGCCAAGGCCCGGCCGATCCGGCATGTGATGCTGAACACCAATGGCCTGCGCATCGCCAAGGACAAGGCTTTCGTGGCGGAACTCGCCACCCTGAAGCCGGGCTTCGAAGTCTATCTGCAATTCGACAGCCTGCAACCTGCGGCCCTGAAGGCGATCCGCGGCGCGGACTTGACGAAGATCCGCCAGCAGGCGCTTGAAAACCTTGAGGAAGCCGGGATCTCGACCACGCTGGTCGCCGTGATCAAGAAGGGCCTGAATGACCACGAGGCGGGCACGATCATCGACCACGCGCTGCAATGGTCCTGCGTGCGCGGCGTGACCTTCCAGCCGATCCAGGACGCGGGGCGCAATGACGATTTCGACCCCGCCCGCGACCGCACCACCCTGTCCGACATCCGCCAAGCCGTGATCGCCTCGGGCGGCCCCTTCGCCGCGCGCGATCTGGTCCCCCTGCCCTGCAACCCAGAATCCATCTGCGTCGCCTACGGCCTGGGCGCGGGCACCAAGGTCGCCCCCATCACCGGGATGCTCCCTCGTGAGCTTCTGGTCGCGGACCTGCCCAATTCCGTGACCTTTGAACACTTCCCGGACCTGCGCCGCCGCATCTTCGATTTCTTCTCGCTGACCAATGTCGACGCCGTTGTCCCCGAACGGCTTGAGAC
>JANLQT010000641.1:0-6075 GCA_031368035.1 Rhodobacterales bacterium
CCGATCGCCTGGATCTGGGGCCAGAACGAGCCGATCTTCCGCAACCTGACCCTGTTCATGCCCGCCGTGGCGTTCGTGACGATCTGGTGGCTGGTTGGCTTCAACATCCTGTTGTTCATCGCCGGTCTGCGCAACATCTCGACGGAAATTTATGAGGCATCGGCGCTGGACGGTGCAACGCGCTGGCAACAGTTCTGGCGCATCACCTGGCCGCTGATCTGGCCGGTCACCGTGCTGGTGGCGACGATCCAGTTGATCTTGCAGCTTAAAATCTTCGATCAGGTCTATCTGTTCGCCCAGGGTGGCCGCGTGGACAGCACGCTGACGCTGGTGCAACTGATCTACCGGGCGGCGTTTCAGAAGAATCAGGGCGGCTATGCCGCAGCGGCGGCGGTGCTGCTGTTCCTGCTGATCATCGCCGTGTCCGTCCTACAATATCAGGCGACCCGGGCACGAGGAGGCCAGAGATGAGCGATATGTCACTGGCCAGCCTGCAACGCATCAACAAGATCGGCGCGGTCATCACCATCCTGACCGTGCTGGCCGCGATTTTCTGGGCCTTCCCGATCTATTGGGCGCTGGTCACCACCTTCAAACCCGAACAGGACGTGGTGCAGCCCGGCATCGAATGGTGGCCGCGCCGCTTCACGTTCGAGGCTTATGCCCATGCCATTTTCAACACCAAACTGGGCCTGTGGTATCTGAACTCGCTGCTGACCTCGCTGTCGGTGACGGTGCTGGTGCTGTTGATGAGCGCGGGGGCCGGCTATGCGATCTCGCAGCTGAACTTCCCCGGACGGCGCATCTTGTGGTGGCTGATCCTGGCGAGTTTCATGGTGCCGATCCCGGCCTTGATCGTGAACCACTTCGTGCTGATGAACCAGTTGCACCTGCTGAACACCTCGCTTGGGGTGATCTTGCCGCAACTGATCGCGCCGGTTACGGTGATGATCTACAAGCAGTTTTTCGACAGTGTCCCCAAGGACTTCCGCGAGGCGGCGGTGATGGACGGCGCGACCCAGTGGCAACTGCTGTTCCGGCTGTACTTGCCGATGAACTGGGGGATCACCACTGCGCTTGGGATCATCACTTTCATCGGCGCGTGGAATTCGTTCCTGTGGCCGTTCCTTGCGGTAACGACCGAAGACAAGATGAACGTGACCGTCGGCATCACGCAGGTGACCGATGCGTTCGGGGTGAAATATGCGCGCCAGCTTGCGTCAGCGGTGCTCGCGGGGCTGCCGGTGGCAGCGGTGTATCTGCTGTTTCAGCGGCGGGTGACACAGGCCATCATGCTGACAGCCGGGATCAAGGGGTAAGACATGGCATCGGTTGAACTGACAGGGATCGCCAAGAAATTCGGCGCGGTCGAGGTGATCCGGGGGCTGGATCTGGCCGTCGCGGACGGGTCATTCTGCGCGCTGCTGGGGCCGTCGGGCTGCGGCAAGTCCACCATGCTGCGGATGATTGCCGGGCTGGAGCAGGTGACCGAAGGCACGGTGAAGATCGGCGCGCGGGACGTGACGCACATCGAACCGGCCAAGCGCGGCGTGGCGATGGTGTTCCAAAGCTATGCCTTGTATCCGCATCTGACCGTGGCGCAGAACATCAGCTTCTCGCTGTCGCTGGCCGGGGATTCCAGGGCCAAACAGGCCGAGGCGGTGGGGCGCGTCGCCAAGATGCTGCAACTGGACGCGCTGTTGTCGCGCCGTCCGGCGGAACTTTCGGGCGGTCAGCGCCAGCGCGTCGCCATCGGCCGCGCCTTGGTGCGCGATCCGGACGTGTTCCTGTTTGACGAACCCTTGTCGAACCTTGACGCCATGCTGCGCGGTCAGATGCGTCTGGAACTGGCGCGGCTGCATGCCGACCTTGGCCGCACCATGATCTATGTGACCCACGATCAGGTGGAAGCCATGACGCTGGCCGACAAGATCGTCGTCCTCGACAAAGGCGAGATCAGTCAGGCCGGCGCGCCTTTGGAGCTGTACAACCACCCCGCCAACCGCTTTGTCGCCAGCTTCATCGGCTCTCCGGCGATGAACTTCCTGCCCGGGGTGATCACGGCAAGCGGTCAGGGTCTGACCGTCTCGCTGGGCGATGCTTCGCTGACCCTGCCCGACCGTGTCGGTGCCACAGAGGGCCCGGTCGAGTTGGGGGTGCGGCCCGAAGATATCGCGCTGACCAACCCCGGCGACGGCCAGGTGCAAGGCACGGTGGGCGTGGTCGAGGCTTTGGGCAACACCACCTTCGTACATGTGGACAGCGCCTTGGGGCAGATCAACGTCGAAGCCGATCCCGCTTTGCGGCTGGAGGCGGGCTCGGCGGTTGGCCTGCGCCTGAACCCCGAAAAGGTTCACGTGTTCGACGCCAGCGGCAAAGCCCTGCCCCGCCGGAATTGATCGGCAAATCTTGCACCCGTAGGTCGGGCGACAGCCCGACTGATTGCCACCACCGAACCCAAGAGTCGGGCTTTCGCCCGACCTGCGTGGCTTGACCCAGACCTTCACGAACCCGTGCACTCTGTGCTTGATATTTGCGCCAGCTCGGGCATAAAGGTTCCGGAAAACGTTTTCCTAAGCGCAATCGGGACGAATCGAATCCACGATCGCTTGAAGAAAACCTTTTCTGACCGCCGACCCGTTCGGCTTCCTAGGGAGGATACCATGAACCGCCTGTCCAGAGCCGGCCTTCGCCGGATACTTTTGACTGCCTCGCTTGCAGCCTTCGCTGCCGGCATGGCCCAAGCCGAAACCCTGTCCATGTGGGTGCGGGAATCGGCGGCCGATCCGGCCAAGCTGATGACCGATCTGTGGAACACCAGCCACGACAACAAGATCGAGCTGACCGCGATCCCCGACAGCCAGGTGATCACCAAGCTCGCGACCTCGGTGCAGGCCGGAAACGCGCCGGACCTGGTGTCGTTCGACCTGATCTACATGCCCGACTTCATGAAGGCGGGCTTTCTGACCGACGTGACCGAACAGTTGAACGCCGATCCGCATTACGCAACCCACGTTCAGGCCTACAAGGACATCGCCACGTTCGAGGGCAAGATCTACGGCGTGGGCTTTACCCCCGACGTGTCGGTGCTGGCCTGGAACAAGGACTTGTTCAAGGCCGCCGGGCTGGACCCCGAAAAGGGCCCGACCACCGTTCAGGAAATCGTCGATGACGCCCGCAAGATCCGCGCGCTTGGCGGCGACACCTACGGCTTCTGGTTCTCGGGCGCCTGCCCGGGCTGCAACATCTTCGTGACCTCGCCGATGATGGTGGCGACAGGGTCCAAGATGCTGCCGAAGAACGGCACCGACGACGCCCTGACCGGCGACGGGGTGAAGGTCGTGCTGGAAGCGCTGAAGACCATGTGGGACGAGGACATGATCCCCGCCAATGCCGAAACCGACACGGGCGCCAACTTCGTCTCGGCCTTCACCACCGGCAAGATCGGCATTGCCGGCACCGGCGGCTTCCTGATCTCACTCATGCAGCGCGAACATCCCGAGTTCAACTACGGGCTGACCCTGCTTCCGGGCGTGGAAGCCGGGCAAGTGTCGGGCTTTGTGGGCGGCGACGTGGTGGCCGTGCCCGCCAATGGCAAGAACGAGGCGGCAGCGCGCGAGTTTCTGACCTGGGTGCTGTCGGATGACGCGCAGTTGAACGGTCTGGCCAAGAACTCGATCCTGACCACGCGGACCGATCTCGCCGACAACGAATACACCAAGGGCAATGAAAAGGTGCTGACCACGGCCGCCGCTTTGGCCGCCGGTTACGTGCCGTGGGTGTTCCACTTTGCCGACATGGTTAACTCGGATTCGTCGCCCTGGATCGGCATGCTGCAACAGGCGATCTTCGACGGCGACGTGGACGGCGCCATTGCGGACGCGCGCAAGGCGATGCTGGAAATCGCCGCCCGCTGACCCTGTTGGGCTGCGGCGCCCCGGTGCCGCAGCCCGTCCCGACCATACCCCGTGAAGGGGAGGAAGCCCGCATGAGCAGACGCAAAAACCCCTGGGTCGGCCTCGCCTATGTCGCCCCAGCCCTGGCCTTCGTGGCGGTGTTCGTGCTGTGGCCGATGGGGCATCTGATCTGGCTGTCCTTCACCGCGAAAAGTCTGATGTCCACGCCGGGCACACCGGTGGAGTTCATCGGTTTTGACAATTACACCCGCGCCTTCGGGGACAAGAATTTCTGGCGCGCGATGAAATTCACCCTGACCTATACGCTGTATATCACGCCGATCCTGATGATCCTGAACCTGTCGCTGGCGCTTCTGGTGTCCAGGAACACCAAGCTGCGCCGCGTCACCCGCACGGTGATCTTCCTGCCGGTGGTGATCGGCCTCGCCTCGTCCTCGCTGCTTTGGTACTGGCTGTTTGACCTGCAAGTTGGCCTTTTCAACAAGTTGCTGGTCGATCTTCACATCCTTTCCGAACCGATGGTCTGGTTCAAGAAAGCCACCACCGCGCAGTTTGCCGTCATCATCTCGGTCACCTGGAAGGTCGTCGGTTTCGGCATGATCCTGATGGTGGCCGGCATCCAGGCCATCAGCCATGACGTGATCGAGGCTGCAATGATCGACGGCGCCTCGCCCTTCATGCGGGTGCGGCGGATCATCATTCCCCTCGCCGCCCGGTCGATCATCCTCGCCACGCTGATCTCGGCCATCGGATCCATGCTGGCCTTCGACCAGTTTTACCTGATGTCCGGGGGCGGGCCGCGCGGGCAAACCTTCACCACGGTCTATTGGATCTACCAGTCCAGCTTTGTCCGCTTTGAACTCGGCTATGGCTCGGCCCAGGCGGTGCTTCTGATGATCGTCATCACCACCGGCACGGCCTTGCAACTGTATCTCTCGCGCGGGGGGCGGAAAGCATGACGCTCGCCGATTCTGGGGCCGACGCCCCCTTGCGCAAACCCCGCATCCGGCGCGGCGAGTATCTCGCGGCGGCGATTTGCGTCGCGCTGATCACCATCATGCTGTGGCCGCTGGTGATGTCCGCCTTCGCCTCGATCAAAAGCCCGGCCGAGGCCGCCGCCGTGCCGCCCACCTATCTGCCGCACAGCTTCAGCCTTGAAAATTACCGCTCCATCCTGACCTATCACGCGGGCCTGTTCCAATATGTCTGGAACTCGGCTTCGGTGGCCGGGCTGACGATCCTGTTCTGCCTTCTCCTGTCGGTGCCCGCCGGTTACGCGCTGGCCCGCTTCGATCTGCCGTTCAAGGAAGTGATCTTCTTGGCTCTGCTGGCATCCATGATGCTGCCGTTTCAGGCGCTGCTGATCCCGCTGTATCTGCTGCTGAACGATCTTGGCCTGATGGCGACCAAGCCGGGCCTCGCGGTCCTGCACACGATCCTGCAACTGCCGTTCTCGATCTACCTGATGCGCAACAGCTTCGAGGCAATCCCCAAGGAAATGGAGGAAGCCGCCGAGGTGGACGGCGCCTCGACCTTCTTTGCCTTCCGCCGCGTCTTCCTGCCGCTGGTGCTGCCGGGCGTGGTGACGGTGGCGCTGTTCGCCTTCGTCACCAGCTGGAACGAGTTCATCGGCGCGTTGATCCTGATGAATCACGAAGACAGCTTCACCGTGCCGGTGATGATGACCGGGGTGATGACCGGCAATTTCGGCGCGATCAACTGGGGCGGGCTGCAAGCCTCGGTGATCGTGTCGATCCTGCCTTGCATGATCGTGTATCTGCTGCTGCAACGCTATTACATCTCGGGCCTGTTGTCGGGGGCGGTGAAGTGAACGCACCCCGCACCACCACGATCCGCGATGTGGCGCGCGAGGCGGGGGTGTCCATCGGCACCGTGTCCAAGGTGCTGAACAAGACCGGCACCATCGCACTGGAAACGCGGCGGCGCGTCACGGAAGTGGCCGAACGCCTGCAATTTCGCCCCAACACGCTGGCGAAAAGCCTGCACACCGGCCTGTCCGGTTCCATCGGCCTGATTTCCAACGACAGTTTCGGCCGCTTCACCATGCCGATCATGGAGGGGCTGGAACGCGTGTTGGCCCCGCTGGGCATCGGCGTCTTCATGTGCAACGCCACCGATGACCCGGCGCGCGAGGCCG
>JANLQT010000782.1:0-1507 GCA_031368035.1 Rhodobacterales bacterium
GCTGGATACACTCGGACCATTGGCGCACAGCGTTGAGGATTGCGTGCTGGCGGACACCGTCATGCGGGGTTTGCAAGCACCAGACGTGGATGCCGCCCCGATTGCCGCGCTGGATTTCGTCATTCCCGACGCCGTGATGCTGGACACACAATCGCCCGCCGTCGCCGCGAATTTCGAGGCTACTGTGGCGCGGTTGCAGCAGGCCGGTGCCAGAATTCGCCGCATCGCCCTGCCCGAACTGGCTGAGACACTGGACCTGATCACCCACCGCGCCGTTCTTGGGGCGGTTGAGGCGCTGGATGTGCATTGGGACCGCCTGCATGGCCCCGACGCCGCCCGGATGGACGCCCGCGTGGTGCGCCGGATCATGAACGCGGCCAAGACTACAGCCGTGGACCTGACCATTCTGCTGCGCGAACGCAAACGCTTGATCGCCGCCGTTGCAGCCCAAATTGGCGACGCCGTGCTGATCTGCCCGACAACGCCAACCGTTGCGATGCCGATTGCCCCGCTGGAGGCGGATCAAGAGGTGTTCTTCCGCCACAACGGTCTGACCCTGCGCAACACCTCGCTGGGAAACTTCCTGGATTGGTGCGGGCTGTCGATCCCGAACGGGTTTGACGCCGATCAGATGCCCACCGGCTTTATGATCTCTGCCCCGCACGGGCGCGACCGGGAAGTGCTTGCCACTGGCTTGGCCATTGAACAGATTGTCAGAGGATAAATGATGGCTGAAGCTTTTCCGACCCTGCTTTCCCAGATCAAACTGGGTCCGCTGACCCTGCGTAACCGCATCGCCATGGCCCCGCTGACCCGCCAGTTGGCCGAGGCCGACGGCACTCCGACGGACGAGATGGCCGCCTACTACGCCCGCCGTGCGCGGGGTGGTCTGGGTCTGATCATCACCGAGGGCACCTATGAACAGGACGCCTTCCAGTCCCGCGCTTACCTGTCGCAACCCGGCATCAGCAATGCCAGCCACCAGGCGGGCTGGGCCAAGGTCTTCGACGCGGTGCATCAGCACGACTGCAAGATCATCGTCCAACTGATGCACGGTGGCCGGGTCTGTGACCCGCGCGTGTTGAATGGACAACCGCCGGTCAGCGCCTCGGCCACGCAAAGCGGGGGGTGGTCGCTTTACACCGATAACGACTACGAACAGCAGATTCGCGGCATTGACGGCCCGTGGGAGAAGGTCACCTTCGGCCCCGCCCGCGCCCTGACGGTCGCGGAGATTCATCAGGTTGCAGATGGCTTCGCTGCCGGAGCCAAGCGCGCGGTTGATGCTGGCGCTGACGGAGTCGAGGTGCATGGCGCCAATGGCTATTTGCTGTGGCAGTTCATCAACCCCAAGACCAACCTGCGCACCGATGACTTCGGCGGTTCACCCGAAAACAACATCCGTTTCGCGAAATTGGTGGGAGAGAAAGTGCGTGCCGCCATTGGCCCCGACAAGCTGATCGTGCTGCGCCTGTCGCAGGATGGTGTGGATGATTTCGTCGGTGCC
>JANLQT010000676.1:0-1808 GCA_031368035.1 Rhodobacterales bacterium
CCGTTCGACTGCATCATGCGGACATAGGCATTTACCCCCGCCTCCCTCAGGCGGCGTTGCAGTTTATCCAGATACCCCGCCGTGCGCGGCCCGATATAGGCGTTCATCGCGGCGGTGGAGAACCGCTCATACTCTCGCATCGTGTTCACGACTTCAGACGAGGCGCAGATAAAGGCATCCGGCATGACGCGCTGGACGATTTCTTTTGCCATCAACTCGTGGTCGTTGTTGAGGAACGAAAACAAGAAACCGATGACCACCGCCTCCAGCCCGCGCTGCGCGAACAGTTCGGCGGCCTGTTCAACCTCGTCCAAATTCAGCGGAGTTTCCACCAGGCCCGTCGGCGGCATGATCCGTTCGGTCACGGCAATCCGGTTGCGGCGCTTGATCAGCGGGGCGCTTTGCCATGGCACGTCGAATTGCAGTGAAAAGTTGTGCGGCCGCTTGTGGCGCGCCATGTGCAGGATGTCGCGGAAGCCCCTGGTGGTGATCATCCCCACTTCGGCCCCGTCGCGTTCGATGACGATGTTGGTGGCAACCGTGGTGCCGTGAAACAGCGCGTCGATCTGGCCGGGCTGAATGCCCGCGATGGCGCAGAGTTCCACGACACCCTGCATCACGCCGACCGACTGGTCCCGCGGCGTGCTAGGGACCTTGTGCACAAAGACCTGCTGACGGCCATCCGCCCCCACCGCCTCCAGCACGAGGTCGGTGAAGGTGCCGCCCACGTCAACCCCTACCCTGATCATCCTTGCATCCCCTGTTGTTGCAGGCCCAGCATGGTGCAGGCCAAGTCTTTGTTGATTTGCGTTATTTCCAAGAGGCTTGCGCCTCCATGCCCAGAAGGCCATCGGCGGCGGCGGTCCACAGGTGCAAGCCATCGTCGCGCTCTGCCGCGTTCACCGTGAAGGCCGCGCCGTCGATCAGCGGGCTGATACCGCGATAGTCGAAGCTCCGGGGTGGAGTGTCGCGCAGCCGGGCGGCGAATTCCAGCATCATGGTGGCTTGCAGGGGGCCGTGGACGACAAGGCCCGCATAGCCCTCGGCCTTGATGGCGTGGTCGCGGTCGTAATGGATGCGGTGGCCGTTGAAGGTGATTGCGGAATAGCGAAACAACAGCACCGGATCGGCCAAGACGCTGTAGGACCAGCGCGCCTTGGGTGCCTGTGGGATCACCGGGGCCAGGGCGTCAGGGCTGCGCGGGGCGCGGTAAACGATGTCATGCCGTTCGGTCAGCACCAGCCCCTGCGGTCCGGTGAAGGCATGGTCCACCGTCACAAAGCACAAGGCCCCGCTGCGCCCGGATTTCAGCACCACATCGCGGACTGTAGACTTCCGCGTGACCACGTCGCCCACATTGAACCGCCCGCGCAGGTCGATCTGCCCACCCGCCCACATCCGATGCGGCAACGGCACCGGCGGCAGCAGCCCGCCGCGTTCGGGATGCCCGTCCAACCCCAGTTGCGACATGGGTCGTGTGGCCGGGGCAAGGCACCAATGGATGGCAAGGGGGGCAAGCGCGCCCTCGGCCCGTTCCGGGTTGGCGTCGTCCAGCACCGCCAGATAGCCTGCAACCAGCCGGGCAGATATGGTATCCACTGCCGTCTCAGTCCGGCCAATCCACTGACGCAAGTGGTCAATGTCGAGGGGGGCTTCGGTCATCTGGAAAACTCCGTCCGGATCAGGTCAGTGTGTTGCCCCAGTTCCGGGACCGGCCCCGCCACCAAGTCGCGCCGCAATGGTGATACGGCACCGCTGAACGTGCCGCCCGCCACGGATCCCTGCATCCGGCGCAGGGCGGAATGGGC
>JANLQT010000696.1:0-6020 GCA_031368035.1 Rhodobacterales bacterium
GTTGTTCCGATTCTCGCCGATGCAGACCTCGTTTGCGTGCACCATGCTGGCCTTGAACGGCGGGCGGCCCGAAGTGCTGACCTTGCGCGATTTCCTTAGCCATTTCATCACTTTCCGCGAGGAAGTTGTGGCGCGGCGGACGGCGTTCGAACTGCGCAAGGCGCGTGAGCGCAGCCATCTGCTGTGCGGTCTGGCCGTCGCGGTGTCCAACGTGGATGAGGTGGTGGCGACGATTCGCGGCTCGGCTGATCCGGCCGATGCGCGCGACAAGCTGATGACGCGCCGCTGGCCGGCGCATGATATCATCGCCTATATCAAGCTGATCGATGATCCCAGCCATCCGATCAACGAGGACGGCACCTACAATTTGTCAGAAGCGCAGGCGCGCGCGATACTGGAATTGCGGCTCCAGCGGTTGACCGCCTTGGGGGTGAAGGAAATCACCGACGAGCTGGAAGAGCTTGCGCTGAAGATCAAGGATTACCTGCAGATTCTGGGCTCGCGCGACCGGATCATGGCGATCATCTCGGACGAATTGCGCGAGGTGAAGACCCTGTTCGCGGTGAAACGGCGCAGCGAGATCGTCGATTGGGAAGGCGATCTGGAAGACGAAGACCTGATCGAGCGCGAGGATATGGTCGTCACCATCACCTCGGGCGGCTATATCAAGCGCACGCCTTTGGCGGAGTTCCGCAGCCAGAATCGCGGCGGCAAGGGCCTGTCGGCGATGGAGACCAAGCAAGACGATGTGGTCACCACGCTGTTCGTGGCGAACACCCATACCAATCTGTTGTTCTTCACCACCGACGGCATTGTCTACAAGCTGAAGACCTGGCGTCTGCCGCTGGCGGGGCGCACGGCCAAGGGCAAGGCCATCGTCAACATCCTGCCGATTGAAACCGGGGTGTCGATCGCGGCGCTGATGCCGGTGGATGCGCCGGAACTGGAATGGGACAATCTGCAAATCGTGTTTGCGACCTCGGACGGGGATGTGCGGCAGAACGATCTGTCCGATTTCACCAATGTCCAGCGCAACGGCAAGATCGCGATGAAGCTGCCCGAAGGGGTGACACTGGTCAACGCCGCGATCTGTGACGACACCGATGACGTGATGCTGGTGACCAGTTTGGGCCGGGCGATCCGGTTCTCGACCACCGAAATCCGGGTGTTCAAGTCGCGCGGATCGACCGGGGTGCGGGGGATCAGGCTGGCGACGGGCGATGCCGTCGTGTCGATGTCGGTGATCCGGCACTTCGAGGCGGACCCGGCGACGCGCGAGGCCTATCTGAAGCAGCGCCGGTTGATTGGCGGATCGACCGAAGAGGCGGAAGTGGACGAGGACGCCGAAGCGGTGGAAGTCGGGCAGTTGTCGCCGGAACGCTATGCCGAAATGTCGGCGGCCGAGGATCTGATCCTGACGATCACCGTGCAGGGGGCGGGCAAGTTGTCGTCCAGCCATGACTATCCGGTGCGCGGTCGCGGCGGCATGGGCGTGAAGGCGATGGACAGCGCGATGCGGGGCGGCAATCTGATCGCCTCGTTCAAAGTCGAGTTGTCCGATCAGATCATGCTGGCGACCAGCGGCGGCCAGTCGATCCGGGTGCCGGTGGACCAGATCTCGTTCCGCTCGCGTGGGGCGGGCGGGGTGAAGGTGCTGAACACCGGCGGCGAAGAGCAGGTCGTGTCGGTGGCGCGGGTGGCGGAGCAGGGCGAGGAATGAATTCCCTTCTCTGTTTCATGGCTTTAGGGACCTATCTTCATCCTTCCGGTGATTGAACTTGTCTTCACGATCGCGATGTTTCCGGCCCTGAAGAAAGACGCGGCGATCAAGCAAGAAAGCGCTGAGGCGCTTGGGGGGTAGTCAAACAACCCTCATCCGCGTCGCCTCAGCGTTGGAAAAGCGGTCCGACTGATCCGTGTGGCGCGGCGGAGATTTCAAAGGTTCCGGTGCGGAGTCTTTGAATACTCCGCGGCGCTTAGCCCAGAATCGCCAGCACATAGGCCTTGGTCTCGGCATAATCGGGCACGCCGCCCGCTGCCTCGACCGCCTGCGGCCCCGCGTTGTAAGCCGCCAGCGCCAGACGCCAGGACCCGAACCGGTCGAACATCATCCGCAGATAGCGCGCGCCGCCGTCCAGGTTGGCCTCGGGGTCGGTCGGATCCACGCCCAGATGCGCCGCCGTTTCCGGCATCAACTGCGCCAGCCCGATCGCCCCCTTTGGCGACACCACCGTCGGGTTCCAGCCGCTTTCCTGGCTGACGAGTTTCAGGAACACATCCTCGGGCACCCCATGCGCCGCCGCGGCGGCCTTGGCTTTGGCGAGGTAAAGCCCCCGATACTTGCCGTTGTAAGTGACGCCGGTGATATCTTCGGTGTCCGGCCGCAGCTTGGCCGATTCGGAATATTGCTGCGCCAGCTTGCCGTCCAGAAGGTTGACCTGGCTTTTGAACAGCGCCAGCCGGCTGGACGTGCCGCCACCGATCCTGAGGCTTTCGCCCATGACCGGCGCCGCGGCCAGAAGCACCGCCACGGCCACCGCCAGCCCTGCCCGCTTCCGGGAAATATGTCTGCCCCACCTGTGCACGCGGGCGACTATAGGTGCATTCCCGCGAAACTCCAGACCCGGGGGACAAGCCGGTCGCGGAAATCCGCTGATCGCCGCCTGCCCCGGCGCGGATTGTTCAGCATTGCGCAACAATCGCGGCTACCCTTGGAAACTGGTCACGAAGCCCGCCGGGCTTGCGGCACAACCGGTTGCGGGTCCATCAGCGGCGCGCGCATCAGATCCTCGACCAGCAGGCTGGTCAGCTGCGCCCGCCCCGTCACATCCGCCTTGCGGTAGATCGCGTTCAGATGCGTCTTGATCGTGCCTTCGGCCGAGCCGCGCAAAGTGGCAATCTCGGCGATGGAATAGCCCTTGATGGTGAAGGTCGCCACGTCCTGCTCGGTCGGGGTCAGGGCCCAGTTGACGAAATAGCTTTCGATCAGCCCTGCGAGCGCGCCCGAGGCGACCGAGAGCCCCTTTTCCAGCCGCGCCTGCCGCGCCAGCATCCGCCGCAGCACCAGACCGACGAACACAGTCGAGGCCGCGAGCCCCAGCACCGCGACCAGTTCAGGCATCAGATGCAGGTCGGCCAGCATGTTCACGCCCGCCGCCCGAAATTCGGCCCCCACATCCGCCAGAAGCACCAGCGTGCAGGCAATCTGGAACGCCAGAAGCGCCATGACCGGCCCCGGCCCGTCCCACCAGCTTTTGCCGCGCTTCGCTTTGGCTTGCGCCTCGGCTGACTCTGCGGCCTCTACAGCCGGCAATGGCGAATCGTCAGAATGGGCCATGGCACACCAAGCTCCAGCAACGTCGGTTGCCCCTCAGCTATCCGGTTGGGCTGGGCGCCGAAAGGGATTTCCACCCGGGATTTGAAACGCCCGGCGGTCTTGCGCCGGGACCGCCCGGTCCTGCGGCGGTTGCGCCGCGTCGGGGGGCTGTTTATAGGATGTTAACCAATCCCGGCCAACCTGCCGGGGCAGACAGGGGAGACGCGCATGGCTGGATCGGTCAACAAGGTCATCATCATCGGCAATCTGGGCGCAGACCCCGAGGTGCGCAGCTTTGCCAATGGCGGCAAGGTGGTGAACCTGCGGATCGCGACGTCCGAAAGCTGGCGCGACAAGAATTCCGGTGAGAAGAAAGAGCGGACGGAATGGCATTCCGTGGCGATCTTCAACGAACCCCTGGGCAAGATTGCCGAGCAATATCTGAAGAAGGGCTCGACGGTGTATATCGAGGGCCAGCTTGAAACCCGCAAATGGCAGGACCAGTCCGGCGCGGACCGCTACACCACGGAAATCGTGGTGCGGCCGTTCAATGGCGCGCTGACGTTGCTGGGCGGGCGCGATCGCGGCGGCGATGACCGGGGCGGCGATGACTTCGGCGGTGGCAGCCAGGGCGGTTACGGCGGTGGTTCAAGCGGCGGCGGCTCTGGCGGCGGCGGTTCAAGTGGCGGCGGTTCAAGTGGCGGCGGTTCGGGCGGCGGCGGGTATGGCGGCGGCGGCGGTTCGGGCGGCGGCTCTGGCGGCGGGCGCTCGGGCGGCGGCGGCGCAGGTGGTGGCGCAGGTGGTGGCGGCAGCAGCCGGCCCGATCTGGACGATGAAATCCCGTTCTGACCGCTGGCGCAGGCGGCTTCAGGCTTAAGCTTACTCCCATCTGGACCTTGGCGGGATATTCCCTATATAATCGCTCAACAACTGGGCGAGTGCTTCATGAACGAGATGACCGGGCCAACGGCGGACGGAACCGAAGGAGCGCCGCTGATCCGGCCCTCCACGACTGGGCATCCCCTGTATGATCAGGTGGTCGAGGCCTGCCGCACGGTGTTTGACCCGGAAATCCCGGTCAACATCTTTGACCTTGGTTTGATCTACACGCTTGATATCTCAGCGGAAAACGACGTCACCGTGGTGATGACCCTGACCGCACCGGGCTGTCCTGTGGCGGGCGAGATGCCCGGCTGGGTCGCCTCTGCGGTGGAACCCGTCGCGGGGGTGAAATCGGTGGACGTGCAGATGACCTTCGATCCGCCTTGGGGGATGGAGATGATGTCGGACGAGGCGCGTCTGGAACTGGGCTTCATGTAAGGCCGGACGGTTCAAGCCCTTTGGCTTGAATTTCCAAATATCAAGCTAAAAGACTTGATCTTTATGATTTCAAGCTTTATGGCTTGAAACTTGGATTTCAAGGCGAATGGCTTGACCGAACCTGCATCTGCGCAAAATGTCGCCATCCTGACCGGCGACTTGATCGGCTCCACCAAAGTGGCGCGAGCGGATGTTGAACGCAGCTTTGTCGTTCTGGCAGGACTCGCACAGGACATCGCGGGATGGGCCGGGGCCGATACCCGCCTGACCCGCTTTCGCGGCGATGGCTGGCAAATGCTGATTGCCAATCCCGACCTTGCCCTGCGCGCGGCCATCATCCTTCTCGCCCGGATGCGCGCGCCGGACAGCCCGCTCGCCACCCGAATCTCCATCGGCATCGGCCCGATCAGCTCGGTCGGCACCAAGGATCTGTCCGATGCAAGCGGCGACGCCTTCACTCAATCAGGGCACGCCTTGGACGGCATGGCAGCCAAAGCTTGGACTTTGAGCATTTCAGGACAATACTTGACCCACTTGCAAGTGGGTTTCGTTAACCTTGTTGAGGCAATCCTACGTCGATGGACACCTGAACAGGCCGAGGCGCTCAGCATATACCTGCAACCTGACCAACCCATCCTGGAAGACATAGCCAAGCAACTCGGAATTTCAATTCAGGCCGCCAGTTACCGTATTCGTGGGGGCGCAGGCAACGACTTGCGGTCGGCGCTGTCACTATGGGAACAGAAACAGCAAAGGTTCGCGTGAAAGAAATCTCATGACCCAAACCCTCGCCGCCCTGCTTCTCGCCCATATCCTTGCCGATTTTCTGTTTCAATCCAACTGGATGGTCGCCAACAAGCAGCACCCTCGGGGCCTTGCCGCCCATGGCGCCGTGGTGCTGGGGCTGAACCTGATCTGCCTTGGCAGCATCGCCCCGGCGCTGCTTTGGCTGACGGGGATGCATCTGGGCATTGATCTGGTCAAATCCTCATCGGCGCGCAAAGGGCCGGTGGCCTTTCTGGTCGATCAGGGCGCGCATCTGGCCAGCCTTGGGGCGCTGGCCGTGCTGGAGCCGGGGCTGTGGGCGCAGGGACTGTGGGCTGGCATCCCCGCCCTGCCCGCGCTGATGGCGCTGGTGGCGGGGTTGGTCGCGACCACGCAGGGCGGTGGCTATCTGGTGGCGATCCTGATGCGGCCATGGGCGGCGGTCGCGCCCGAGGGTCTGCCGAACGGCGGGCGCCTGATCGGGCTTTTGGAGCGGGCCCTGATCTACCTGCTGATCCTGACCGGGCAACCCGCCGGCATCGGCTTCTTGATCGCCGCCAAATCGATCCTGCGGTTTTCCGAGACCAAAGACGACCGGCGGATCAGCGAATATGTGATC